>JAKAMH010000027.1 GCA_021813005.1 bacterium | reverse complement strand
TTCCGATCTCACTTAGCGTCCTCTTCTTCTTGGGACCTACAGGTGTAGGCAAAACAGAGTCAGCTTATGCACTTGCAGAACACTTGTTTCAGGATAGAAATTCAGAGCAACTCAAATTGATAAACTGTTCAGAATTCTCGGAACGTCATACTTCATTACGATTGACCGGAGCACCTCCTTCCTATGTGGGATATAATGATCCACCTCTCATTACTCCCGACTTTCTGTTAAACAGGAACATTATCTTGTTTGACGAAGTTGAGAAGGCTCATCCGCAGTTTCATAGAACGCTTCTCTCAATTATGGACAAAGCGAACCTCAAGGTGAAAGTGAAGGGGCAAGAAGAAAACCTTAATTTTTCCAGATCATTTATCATCCTGACGTCCAATATTGGATCAGATAGGCTGATAGATGCGCAGCAAGGAAGGCAGCAGATCGGTTTTGGGAGAGAGGATAGACAGGATTGGGATAACCAGAGTATCGGCGTTTCGGCGTTGAAAGAACATTTCCGTTTCATGCCGGAATTTTTGAGCCGCATAGATGAGGTTATTGTCTTTGGTGGATTGGGAGAAAGAGAGTACGGAGAGATTTTTTGGAAATTTCTGCGGGAAATTAATAACAATCTGCACGAGCGCAATCCTAACGCTCCGCGGATTACTACAACAGTGGAGTGTCGGGACTGGCTCTTGCATAAAATTGATTATAGCCAAGGGGCGCGGGGGATTAGGCATGAAATAGATAAACATATTCTTGAGCCGGCTTCTGATCTGATTATGGATGGGGTGGTAACCAAAGGCGCAACGCTCGTTGCGACCGTGCTGGACGGTCAGATGTCCTTTTGTACAGATAGGATTAACGATGTACAGAGGGATGTCATGCTGGGGATAATGACTGAAGGAGCAGAAGTCTATCAGGGAGGGAAGGGCACCAAGGTACGAAGACTGGGAGAAACAATGCCGCAAGCCTATCCGTAGCCTGTTACGCTACTTGAGAGTTTCTCTTGCCTTCTTTCCGGAATCTTATGTAATCTGCTTATGAAATGTATGGATACCAAGAGCGTGGTGCTTGATGCGGAGCAACTAATTCAATTAGCGATTAAGCGGGTAGGTTTTATGGGTGCCTTGATCGGCGTCTCAGGCGGCATTGACTCGGCAACCAGCCTGACACTGGCGGTGCTTGCTGAAAAGCGCCGGGAATAACCCCCCCCTTTTACTTCTTGAGTACAACCTTTGTTATAACAAACGCGGTGTCCCCGTAGGGATAAGTGATTTTTTCTAGAGGAGAGTAGAGAAATTCCGGGTGTATTTGCATATAACCGGGTGTAATAGCATAGAGCTGGCTCCGCCCCTCGACATACGAGTTATCGGGAGAACCCAGCTTACATTTACTACAGTCATGTGGTGCATAAAATTTGAAGAAAATATCAGGTGCGTTAAACTCAGGAGCCATTACTAAATCATCATAATTTGTCTCATGAGAAGCAAAGTAATGGACAATACCTCTTGCCCCGTACTGCCACCCCCAAAAATCCGCGGAGTAACGGGGGTAAGTCGTGAAATAAAATTTTAAAAAGAAGGCAAGGTTAATGACTATTCCCGCAAGAATAACAGATGTTACTACTATCCTTAGTCTTTTGTCTCCCAGGAGATGTGTGATAGAAAGTATCCCCAGAGAAATAAGGATGGCCAAGAGTGGTGCACCGATTATCCCGCGGCTTGTGAACGGCGCATCTGCGGTGACTGCGCCGGCGACAGGATATAAGGCAAGCCAGTATAGAAGAAATTGAGACGCCCTGTCTTTCATCGAAAAGAGAATAGCCAAGAAGCCAATGAACGCGAAAGGTACGGTAACAGAGAGAAGCGGAGTTAAGCCACCTGTGAAGTGACGGGTGATAGGAGTTGGCTCACCAGTTAAGAAATAAAGTGGAGAGAGCTGGATAAAATAGTTGTATAAAACACGAGTGATAGTTTCAAAAAAGGGTAAATGGGGGGAGAAAACAGAAACAGCGTTGAAGCGCGCCATACCGTTGCCGCTTAGTAAATCCATGACCAAGGGAATACTGATCACGGTAAAGGAGAGTAGTCCAAGCACAACTACCCGTTTTTCTTTGAAATATGTTTTTCTATAAATAAACAGGATTCCTGCAATAAGGAGGGGAACCAGCAATCTTGCCGGTTGGTATGTGTAAAGAGTGAGCGCAGAGGCCATAAAGGCTGGAATGATGTATCTTTTCCTGCGAACAGCTTTTAAGAAGAGCAGAGCAGCCAATGAGAAGAAGGCGGCATAGATACTGAACTCAAATCCTGTTCTATTGTAGTGGATAAGCCAGGGCATTGTGGCAGAAACAAAGGCTGTTATGATGCCGAAACATCTTTTTTCTGGGAACAATTCTCTTCCCAAAAAGTACATGATAAAGATAGTGAGAAGGCCATAAATAACTGAGGGCAGGCGGACGGCAAACTCTGTGAGGCCGAAAAATGCGACCGCGGGAAGGGCCGAATATATGGCAAGAGGAGGACGGTAGTCGCCGAATGACTCAAAAAATACAGGGAACGGCAGGCCGTACTGATCTTTGCCGGTTGTTAGTATGGTGTACGCGTTGTACCCGATAGATGCCTCGTCACAAAAAAATCCTGCCGGGTTGTTTTGGAGATTATAAAAACGCAACCAGAATCCTAATACCACAACAAGAGCCAGGAGGAGAAGTGCCGGTTTGTACATAAGTCTTTACCGATCATAACATAGAAATATGACAGGCTCTCGGGAGACTGGTGGTATAATTTGCCTATGGAAAAAATTGATCCGCTAAAAACGGCTAAGGAACTTGAAACGTTTATCAAAAAAACTTTGAACGAAGAAGGAATTGCTGGTGCCTTGATCGGCGTCTCAGGCGGCATTGACTCGGCAACCAGCCTGACACTGGCGGTGCGGGCACTTGGACCGGAGCATGTCTACCCTGTCCTTCTGCCTTATGGCATGCTCAACACCGCCGGGACATCTAATGCAAAGCTTGTAATCTCTGATCTCGGTATCCCCAAAAAACACACGCGGACAGTGGATATACAGCCAATGACGGACAGCTTCTTTGCCTACGACAAGGAAATTGACGCGCCGCGGCTTGGGAATGTCATGGCACGCATGCGGATGGCTGTACTTTATGACCTTGCCAAAAAACTCAATTACCTTGTCATCGGGACAGAGAATAAGACAGAGCACCGGCTTGGCTACTATACGCGGTTTGGGGACGAGGCATCAGACATCGAGCCGCTGAGAAATCTTTATAAAACGCAGGTATACGCTCTGGCTGCCTATCTTGGTGTGCCTGAAAAAATTCTGAAAAGCGCGCCGACCGCCGGTCTCTGGGAAGGTCAAACAGACGAGGGTGAATTTGGATTTACTTACCAGGTGGCAGATGCCGTGCTTGAGCTGCATTATGATAAGAAGTTCAGCCGTCAGGAAATTATCAAGAAGGGGTATGACAGAAAGACGGTTGAGAGGATCTGGTGGTGGATAGAGAAAGGAGAACTTAAAGACAGACTTCCGTATATGGATACGGAGCAGATTAGCTAGGCTGGTAATTATGCGCGTACCTTGCTATACTTTTTACCCATGGAGGTAGTGCCGCAACTTGTCCTCATTCTTGTCCTTATTCTTCTGAATGGTTTCTTCGTCGCCTCAGAATTCGCGCTGGTGGCTGTCCGAAAAACTCGTATTGATGAGCTCGCCAAAAAAAACAATAAGGCAGCCAAACGGGTACAGGAATCACTTGGTCAGCTGAGCACATTTATTTCATCAACCCAGCTTGGCGTTACATTGGCGTCTCTGGCGATTGGCTGGCTGGGAGAGCCGGTGGTTGCCAAGCTACTTGAGCCGCTGCTCCGACAGATTATGCCGATCCGTCTCTCGCTCATCTCTGCCCATGTGGTAGCGATTATCGGCGCGTTGCTTCTCATCACCTTTTTTCAGGTTGTCATCGGTGAGCTGGTGCCCAAAAGTATAGCGCTTCAGAAAACAGAACGCCTTTCTCTTCTGATTATTACCCCCATGACGTTATTTACCAATACATTTAAACCTTTCATTTGGGTGCTTAATTATACCGGCGGCTTTGTCATGCGGCTTCTGGGATTTTCCCCGGCATCGGGCCAGGAACAAGCCTACTCAGAGGAGGAGATCAAGATGATTTTGGCCCAAAGTGCTAGAGAGGGGGCGCTGGAAAAGGACGAGGTGGAGATGGTCTACAGCGCGCTTAAGCTCGGCGACATACCGGTGCGCCGCATTATGATCCCGCGTGGCAAGATTATTGCCTTTGAAAAGCAGGCCTCTATAGAAAAAATTGTGGCAGTAACCCAGAAGTATCCCCATAGCCGTTTCCCCGTCTACAACCGGACAATTGACGAGGTTATTGGTTTCGTGCACATAAAAGATATCTACAGGGATATCATTGGTGAAAAAAGGCTTCTCTCAATGAAGGATCTCTACAAGAATTTTCTGAGGCGCCACGGCGGACAGACCTTGTCTAAGTTGCATATTCTGCGGAAAATTCCGAGAGTTCGGGAAAATGCCCGGATTGACGATGTGCTGGTGCTTCTCAGGAAAAAACGGGTGCACATCGCAGTGGTTGAGGATGACCACGGCAGGACAGTAGGACTGGCGGCACTGGAGGATATCGTCGAGAGCCTGGTGGGCGAGATACGGGATGAATTCGACACTCTTGAGAACGAAGTTACCCATAGATAATGCCCCGCCGTTCATCGGCGTGGTTTTGTAAACGCATTTTGATCGTGAAGCCTTATAAGCCGTAACGCTTTTACGTTTTCTTCTTGCGGTAGATACCTGCGGTTCTTTAAATAGCCTTAGATAGATCCTAAGGCACGTCGTAAATTAAACTCGACGATTCCCTACGGCCCTCAGGCTTTCGGAGCAAGATAGCTATAAAGATTATTTCGCGAAGAGCCCTTATGATAATATACCTTTTTTAATATACTCCTTAATCAAAGATTGATATGGGACATTAATTTCATTAGCTTTTTCTTTCACTCTGTTAAGTAAGAATTCGGGTATTCTGATGGATATGGATCTACTGGTTGGCTTAAGGTTGGGAAAACTGATTTTTTCCATATCAGAGGAGTCATAATATTCAGACAAATCTACACTTGCCCAAAACTCCCGCTCTTCATCCTCATTGTTAAATTTTGGTAGTTTAAGCTGCTTTTTCATATAATGGCACCTCCTTTCGGTTTACATCTCTTGTAGATATAATTCTTACTTTTTTACCCCGTTTAGTAAATACAATAAACAGCAAGCGTGCTTTTTTCGTTTTTCCGATTATGCGCAATCGCTCTTCGTTCTCCGTTGAATGAACTGTATCTTGAAATGTTACTTTATCTTTGTCAAAAAATACTTCCTCAGCTTCTTTATCATCAACTCCGTGTTTTCTGTTTTTTCCTGTATTTCCTTTATCCCACTCAAATTCCAGTAAACCTTTATCGATTCTCATGTATATACTATACTATACAAATAGTGATGTCTTGTCAAGTTTAATAATCCTTTAAGGGGTAATGGAATGTAAGAATAATTTCAGATCTCTTCAGGGATTGCATCCCTCTTCTGCAAAGGTAAGGTAAAGTTAGAAAAAGATTTCAACTTGATTATACAGATAGATTTTTATTCTTGTATTTATCTGATATTATACCGGACTATGAACCGAGAAGATTTGGGAAATCCATCTCTATCGCCGGTTGGAGTATCCACCGGCAATACCTTCATGACCTCCTTAAATTCCCGTTCACCTCCTCCTCCTCCTCCTCCTCCTCCTCCTCCTCCTGTCTACCACTACATAGCGATAGACTTTAGACGGAAATATGACACATAATTTCTGAATGTGCCTCAGAAAGTGATACTGTGTACTGCGGCCGGGTCTTCTTACATAACAGGATAAGGCGGGGGCGGAACTACCCAACAGGATGAATAACGAAACTGCCCACAGTCTTCGTGTGAGACTGTCAGTGTCAGGTAGCCTTGCAAGGCCTCGCCTTGCGAGGCTAAACCATACAAACCATATTACCTATCGAAGACATCCGTATCTACGACGGAGTTATCCCGCTTTCAGCAGGGCCCAGAGTGATACAAGCTTTGTCAGAAGAGTGAATGGTTACGACTAATCAGTGACCGGGACAAATAGCTTGCTCCGGTTGATGAAGACATAGACAACAAAGAGAAAGACAATGGTGGTGCCTATCTGTATCGCACGGTCTGATGAGAATTTGTCGGCTCCGGCTCCGATCAGAAAGCTACCGATAGGGGACATGCCCAAAAACATAACCGTATAGATACTCATCACCCGCCCCCGGATATCGTCGCTTACCAAATGCTGGATAGAAGCGTTGATGACTGAAAACTGGGAAGTCAGTCCAAATCCGATCAGAAACAAGAAAAACAGTGCCAAATAGAAATTGGCGGTTAATGTAAAAAGGAAGAGGCCGAGACAAAAAACCAAAGAACCGGTAAAAATAAATGTCGTATCTTTGATTTTTTTGGCGTACGCCGAGATGAATATAGTCGCGAGAAGTGCTCCCACGCCGGAGGCGGCATACATATACCCAAGCTCTGTTGCACCTCTCCGGAACACATTTTCTACCATAACCGGTAAAAGTGTGCTGTATGACCAACCAAAGATAGTGACTACGGCGGCAAATATCATCAGGATACGGATAGTTGTGTGGGTGAATGAAAAACGGAGTCCCTCTCTGATTGCGGCAATCGGGTGCAGATGCACGACCTCCGGCGCTTGCTTGACAACCATCAGATTGATCACGAAGATCGCGGGGATAAAGGACGCGGCATTGATATAAAAGGAACTGGCGAGCCCGGTAAAGCCGATCAGTATACCGGCGAGACTCGGACCCAGCACTCTCGCGAAGTTAAACATACCGGAATTAAGCGCAATTGCCGACGAGAGATCTTCTTTGTCTACCAAATCCACCACAAATGCCTGGCGAGCCGGTGTATCTATCGCGTCAACCAGTCCCAGGAAAAAGGCGAGTACCACCAAGATGCCGACGGTCATTAAGTGAAACTGAACCAAAATACCAAGTAGAAGTGCCAGAACCAAAGCCACTGATTGTGTGGTAACCAAAATCTTCTTTTTGCTGATCCGGTCAACAATCACCCCGCCGATTAAAGAAAAAAATAAGCTTGGTAGTGTGCTGACAGCCCCAATGATACCTACCCAGAGCGCGGAATGGGTAAGTTGGAATACCAGCCATCCTTCAGCCACAATCTGCAGCCAAAATCCAACCAGCGAGATCACCTGGCCGGTAAAATACAGCTTATAATTGCGGTGACGAAACGCCGGGAAGGCTCCCAGAATTCGTGTGCCCCAGTGTCTCTCCTCACCCAGATAAAGTTCTTTACTCTCCGAAACTATGTATTCTTCTTCGCGTGTCAAACTTTTTGCCATAAAAATATCTCCTTCTCTGTTACCAAAGAACTTTCACCTCATATCTCCAAATAAAACCTGGAAAGGGGGTATAAAACCAGTATAACAAAGAGGATGAGCTTTGTACAACTCGGAGATTACGCAGTAACAGTTCACAGCTCTAACATAACACCGTCATTCTGACCCCGCTTAGCGGGGGAAGAATCTCTTTCAACAAGATCCTTCTCCACCAGCCGGCGGATCAGGATGACAAGATCTCGTCAGAAGTGTGAACAGTTACCTTACGCACTAACAGTTCACAGTACTAACATAAAACTGTCATCGCGAGGTCGCCTGAGGCGACCGTGGCGATCTTTTGGAAGGGAGATTGCTTCGCTACGCTCGCAATGACGAAATCGTGTCAGAAGCTGAATTGTAACGCTTACGTATCATTGTTCACAGTTCCAACACCACACCTACATCGCGAGTGACTGGGAGGGGCAAGGCAATCTCTTTGTCCTCTTCAATATGATGCATAAAGTATATCACTATGTAGTGATATACTTTAGATGAATTTGTGCTGAAGACAGGAGTCGGGAGACATAGAAGAGATGTTGTAACTTGAGGTCTTAAGCAAAACTGATTCTAGATAAGCCGTGCGGGCCGAAGGGGAATCAATCCGCCTCCGGCGGATCGCAACTCGTCCATTGGACGATAGCAATGACGGACGCAGTTTTGACAACTCCTGACCGGGTTCAAAAGTTTAGTTGTGCTCTTTTTGAAGCTAGTGTATACTAAACGGTATGAAAATAATTGTGGCACATACATCACCTGACTGGGACGCGATTGGATCGGTCTGGTTGATTAAAAAATATCTTGCCGGGTGGCAGGAGGCACGGGTGGAGTTTGTACCCGCCGGGCAGCGCAGCCCAAAAGTGGACGGCATTGATATTTCGGAGGGAGATCCGGTTGTCAAAATCGGCGGCAATGAGATCATCCACGTGGATACCGGACTTAGTCCGCTCGATCACCACCAGGTATACGATACATCGGTCTCTGCGGCCAGCCTAGCCTGGGAGTATGTACAAAAGCAGATTACGGGTCAAAATGAAACGTTGACCTCCGAGCACCGTGAAGCAATATCCCGCATAGTCAAAATCATCGTCGACACGGATCACTTCAAGGAAGTATTTTGGATGGATGCAGCCGCCGATTACCAGGAATTTTCACTCCTCGGTCTATTGGAGGGGCTCAAGATTTATAAACCCAACGAGGATGACTACTACGTGACATTTGGCATCGAGTGCCTTAACGCTCTTCAGCACACCTTTGAAAACAGAATCTGGGCAGAAAAAGAAATTAAAGAAAATGGCCGTAAGTTTACCTCCCGATTTGGCCGGGGCATAGGATTTGAGACACTCAATGACACGGTCATCAAACTAGCCCAAAAAATGGGCTATGAAATAGTGGTCAGAAAAGACCCCCGCAAAGGGTATGTCAGGATTAAGACGCGCCCGGCAGAGGACGGCGCGGCCGGGGCGGATTTGACACCGGTCTTTGAAAGGCTTAAGCAGATGGACCCAAAAGCTACCTGGTATCTCCATATTTCCAAAAAAATGCTTCTCAACGGCACACCCAAAAACCCCAAGATGGTACCGACTACCTTGAGTCTTGGTGATATAATACAGGTGCTTACGCAAATTTGAAATTTTCAATTACATATGGATAACTGCATATTCTGTAAAATTGCCAAGAAGGAGATACCCAAAGAGTTCATCTATGAAGATGAAGATGTGATGGTGTTTCCCGATATCCACCCGGTAAAACCTATTCATCTGCTCGTTGTCCCCAAAAAGCATATTGTTGACTTGCTTGACCTTGATGAGCCGCTGCTACTGGAGAAATTGCATAACACACTCAAGATAGTTATCAGAGAGAAGAATCTTTCAGAACTTGGCTATCGAACCGTAATTAATGGCGGCGGTGCACAGGAAGTGCCGCATCTGCATATCCACCTCATGGGCCCCATACAGCCGGCGCAGACGCTGTAGAGAGATCGCAGATACCTCTCCGGTTTACAGGAAACAGCATTTGGAGTACAATAGGTACTTACTACTCGAAAGGGGTCGAAGATCCCTGGAATAAAGTGGAAGGGGGTGTTCTTTTCTATTATGGTACATGTAAAAAAATTGCCGGGACAAAGTGATGACCAGCTGATTAGGAATTTTTCAAGAAAGGTTCTTGACGCCGGAATTATCAATGAAGCGAAACGACGCCAGTTTTATCTTAAGCCGTCGGCTGCAAAAAAATTAAAGCAGGAAGAGGCGAGACGCAATAAAAGACGCCCGCTCTAACACATGGAGAACAAACCATCCATCCTTATTTTCGTGGAAAGCCGGTACAAAATTAGTCGTAAGCGAGTCAAGCAAACAGTCCAGAGAGTCCTGGAGACAAATGGCGTGAGGACGCGGGTTGAAGTATCTATCGCCTTTGTGGGTGACCGGAAAATGAGTGCTCTCAATAAGCAGTTTCGAGGCAAGGAGGGAACGACAAATATTCTCTCATTTCCACTGCAGGAGGGGGAAAGTACGAGGCTTCCGGACGATGTGGTACGTCTGGGGGATATCGTTATCTCATACCCCGTACTGATTGACGAGGCGGCAAAGGAAGAGATGATGGTGGATGACAGGGCAGATGAACTGGTGGAACATGGCATGCTGCATCTTCTCGGTTTGCACCACGAATGAATTATTTTCAGAAAACTCAGAAGACTCAGAAAATCGGAGCGTCAGACTTTCTGATATTCGGGCTATCTGATACACTGAGTTTTCCGAGTATTCTGATTTATGGTTTTTTACAGGAAATACAGACCACAGACAATAGATGAGCTCGATAGCGCTGATGTTCGTGAGACATTGACGAAGGTCCTCAAGAAAAATATTCCTCACGCTTTTCTGTTTACGGGTCCCAAAGGCCTCGGCAAAACATCAACAGCCCGCATTATTGCCAAAGTCGTCAACTGCACGGGGGGAAAAAGGCAGGGCCTAGAACCATGTAATGTGTGTGAGCAATGTGTCTCGATTACCAATGGGACCAATCTTGACGTTTTGGAAATTGACGGCGCCTCAAACCGGGGGATAGATGAAATCCGGGATCTCAAGGAAAAAATCCGCTTGTCACCGCTTGCTGCCTCAAAGAAAGTCTACATCATTGATGAGGTGCACATGCTGACGACCGAAGCCTTTAACGGCCTGCTTAAGACTCTTGAGGAGCCGCCCTCTCACGCACTATTTATCCTCTGCACGACAGAACCGCAGAAGATACCGTCAACTATTCTTTCCCGCTGCTTCCATGTTACGTTCAAACCCGCGACCGATGAGGAGCTATTTCGCTCGTTCAAGCGTATTGCCAAGGCTGAGAAAATTCAGATCAAAGACGACGCACTGGCACAGATTGCCAAACTTTCCGGAGGTGGATTCAGAGACGGTGTCAAAATACTTGAAGAACTTGCGTCGCTTTCTGACGGGAAAGAAATTAACCTAGACTTGGTTGAGAGGCGGTTTCGGATGGCAGGTACAGAGCAGCAAATTACTCAATTTCTTGAATTTTTGGCAAAACGCCGGGAGACGGAAGCAATCGCGTTTGTCAACTCGCTGGTGCGTGAGGGGAGTGATCCAAAGTATTTTCTGACCGGGTTGATAGAAGCGCTGCATGTTTTGCTCCTGGCGGCCGTGGGAGTCGGGGAGAAGGGTGGAGGGAAGTCTCCACTGACGTTGGGCGAGATCCAGGCGCTGTACTATCTGGGTATACGGGCGCTGCAGGAGATGCGGGACAGCGTGGTTTTGCAGCTGCCTCTGGAGTTTTTGGTAATAGACTTTATCAGGTCCACACCTTTGTCGGAAATACCGTCCATGGGAAAGTCTGCAGTGGACACCGGGCCTGAGGACGTCTCTGCCTCGTCGCTTCGTAAGCAGATCGGCAACATCGCCAAAGTCCGGGCCCTGTACGGGGAAAAAGACAAGATACAGGCTCCCAAAAAAGTAGACTCGATGCCCGATGCCAGACTTTTGGATTTCTCAAAAGACGGTGACTTGACACCTGAGTGGCTCCAGGCATTTTGGAAAGGAATAATTTCTGAGATGCGCTCCCACAATCATACGATTGCCGGTGTACTGCGCGGCTGCATGATCCGAAGCTATGACAGAAAGCACCTGCAGATTCAGACAGCCTACGCC
This sequence comes from bacterium, assembly GCA_021813005.1. Taxonomy (GTDB): domain Bacteria; phylum Patescibacteriota; class Microgenomatia; order Levybacterales; family UBA12049; genus JAKAMH01. Next base: position 294 of record JAKAMH010000027.1, on the reverse strand, counting down.
TTCCATAAGGAGAAACTTGAGGAAAGCAAGACAAAACAGGCACTTGAGGCAGTCTGCCGGGAGCTGACGGGCAAACCCGTTTCTGTTTCCATAGTTTTAAAAGAGTAACGAATCAGGTAGAATGAGAGGGAGAAAAGGGAGAAAATTATTGATAGGGGGTGATAGATTATGACAAATCCATTTGGACAACTCGGGGAACTTAAAAAAATGCGCGACCAGGCGATGCAAATCCAGCGGCAATTGCAGGCTGAGGAAATTACTGTCGATAAAAATGGTGTCTCGATTATTATTACC
>JAKAMH010000026.1 GCA_021813005.1 bacterium | reverse complement strand
CACATTGAGGGGAATGCACTTGACCTTAATCAGGCGGAGCAGGCGATGTTTGGTAAAGAAGTGATTGCACGCCAACGCGATGTCCAGGAGGTCATTAATTATCGGCGTGTCATGGAGTATATAGGTGAGTTTCAAGGGGAGAAGAAGGTCGTACTGGACACGGAAACAGTCAAGCATGTCCATACGATGACGGTTGAGAAAATTTTAGACCCCGACAGACAGGGGAAGTTTCGCAAAACACAGGTAGTCATCAAGAACAGCCTGACAGGAGAGGTGTCATTCACGCCCCCACCGGCAGTGGTAGTTGAACAGCAGGTAACGGATTTATTTGCGTATATAAAGACAGCGACAAACGAGGATATACATCCTGTTTTGAAGAGTGGAATTGTTCATTATGAACTGGTCAGAATTCATCCGTTTGTGGATGGGAACGGCCGTGTAGCCCGAGCCATATCCACTCTCATTCTCTTCACGGAGGGATATGATATCCGGAAGTTCTTCTCCCTGGAGGAGTATTTTGACAGCGACCCGACGAGCTACTACCAAGCCCTGCAGAGTGTCACTAAGCGGGAAGGTGACCTGACATTTTGGCTGGAATATTTTACGGAGGGACTCGCCATCGAACTTGCCAAGATTAAACAGAAAGTTGAGCGGATATCCGTGGACGCCAACCTTCGGGAACGGCTGGGTGGAGCGCCGCTTCTCCTGTCTGAGCGGCAGCTTGAGCTGATCGAATACATCCAGAAAACCGGCTTTCTCCAAAACAGCGCTTTTAAACAATTATTCCCGTTTGTCTCGGAGGACACGGTTTTAAACGATCTGAAAGTACTTATTAAGGCAGGTATCATCAAGAAACACGGTGTCACAAAGGCTGCCAAGTATGTGATGAACAAATAATCTGTGTTACTATAGATATATGAAATTTGCTGAATTGGCAACATATTTTGATAAACTAGAGGAAACTTCATCCCGCCTCGCACTGATTGATATCTTAGCCGCCCTCTTTAAAAAGACTAATGCTAAGGAGATAGCCAAGATTATTTACTTGCTGCAGGGACGGGTAGCGCCATTTTTTGCACCTGTTGAAGTCGGTATGGCCGATAAGATGGTAGCTCAGGCAGTGGCAGAGGCATTCGGTAGCGAAAAGGAGGCAGTTCTCAAAGCCTATGACAGGGTAGGGGATCTCGGGACGGTTGCCATGGAGGAGAAGAGCCGTCACAAAGCAGAAAAATCACTATCCGTGTCTGAGGTGTTTGAGAAGGTAACCGTGATTGCCGGGACTTCAGGTACGGGGAGCGTGGAGAGGAAAGTAGGACTGTTTAAAGAACTGCTCAAAGATCTTGATCCGGTCTCTGTGAAGCATTTAGTCAGGATTGTGCTTGGCAAAATGAGGCTTGGGATTGGTGACCCAACTGTACTCGACGCCCTGGCTTTGGCTATCCTTAGTGATCGTGGCAAGCGGAAGTTGCTCGAGAAAGCTTATAACGAAACATCCGACCTGGGGCTGATTGGCGAAACGCTTCAGGAATTCGGCCTGCCGGCGGTGGAGAGACTGACGGTAACAGTGGGCCGTCCCATCCGCTCCGAGCTTGCTGAGCGATTGCCCAACGCGGAGAAGGTTTTCTCAAAAATGGTGGACGAGAAGTTGTCGGTCAAGGCGGTGCACGCGCAGTTTAAGTATGATGGATTCCGTTGCGTTACAGGTTTTACTCCCATCTATGTCAAAGAAAAAGGAATTACAGTAGTTCGAGACCTCAAAATCGGTGATAAGGTTTTGACAAAGACAGGTTCATTTAAGCCGGTACTGGCGATACATAAAAGAACGATAAAAAAGAGTGAAAAACTTTTCAAATTTAAGACATATTTGGGAGAGGAAATAAACATTTCTGAAGGCCATCCTATTTTATGTTTGATAGAAGGAAGGGAAATATGGAAGCCTATTGAAAAAATTACAGGAAGAGATGAAGTAGTTTTTCCTCTCCCGCAATTTCCACCGGACAACCCTCACCCCGCGCCTGAGAAGTTAGAGTTACAAACAATATCAGGGTATAAGAAAACATTTTATTTAAATGATAATTTTTATCGATTTTTAGGATTTTGGATTGGCGATGGATTTACTAATGATTTTCACAATACCGAACGGGTAGGCTTGACATTTAATGCCAAAGGAGAAAAAGATCTCGCAAATTTTTATGAAGATATCGTAAAACAAGATCTTCAAGCTGCTCAAATTACCCGGTATACCCATAATGGTGGACTCAATCTTTATTGGCGGGATGAACCACTAAAACATTGGTTGTCGAAATATTTTAGAAGAGAATGGACAGGGAAGATGCTGCCTGCTTGGTTTAGCCAGGTTCCAAAAGAGCAATTCGTGCAGTTTCTTACAGGGTGGATTGAGTCCGATGGCCATATTGATAAGGACGGGATTACCTCTATAACCACAAAAGAGCGGAACTTAGCCGCTTTTGCGCAAATGATCGCCCTTTCACACGGTATCGTTGTCGGTTTGCATTATGTGAGGATAAAGAAAAAAACGTATTACAAACTTATTATTCCTAAAACACTGCACAATGCAAGAATTGACAGCAACCGGTTACTTGTTAAAGTGCTGCGTAACGCTGAAATAAAGCGGAGAGATCCAAGAATACAACTTTATGATCTTCAAGTTGAAGGAGATGAAAGTTTTTGTGTTCCAGTGGCAACCCTGCATAATTGCCAGATCCATAAAAATGGCGATGAAATTTCCATGTTCTCAAGAAACCTGGAGAATATGACGCAGATGTTTCCCGAGCTGATTGACGGGGCAAGACGGCAAATTAAAGCCAAAACAGCTATCGTTGACTCTGAGGCAATTGCCTACCAGCCGGAGTCAGAGGAGTTCCTGCCGTTTCAGGAGACAACCAAGCGGCGGCGCAAACATAATATTTCAGAAGTGGCCAAGCAGCTGCCGCTGAAGGCCTTTGTTTTTGATATCCTATATGTTGACGGAAGATCCCTTATCGATATGCCGCTTCTTGAGCGGATAGAAATCCTCAAGCAAACAATCCAGACAGACGACACACTTATCCCGGCGCCGGGCGAGCTGGTCAAAGACCCCGGAGACCTTCAGATTATGCTTGATGATGCCATCTCCAAGGGGCTTGAAGGAGTTGTTGTCAAGCGCGTCGACTCGCCGTATGTGGCAGGAGCCCGCAATTTCAACTGGGTGAAGCTGAAGCGTCACTCCGACGGGGTGCTGGAGGATACAGTAGACTGTGTCATTCTGGGATACATTTATGGCCGTGGGAAGCGGACAGAGTTTGGGGCCGGCGCACTTCTGGTGGGCGTGTACGATGACGAGCATGACGAGTTTGTGACCGTCTCAAAAATTGGGACAGGCTTGTCGGACGAGGAATGGAAGGGGATTAAGACACGGACACACCACCTGGAAGTGGAGCACACGCCGGCCAGGGTCCGGTCAAACATCACGCCGAGCGTCTGGGTGCGGCCTGAGATAGTCATAGAGGTGCTGGCAGATGAGATCACGAGAAGTCCTATCCATACTGCCGGCATGGAAAAAGGAGAACCCGGCCTGCCTGCCGGCAGGCAGGGCTATGCACTTCGCTTCCCGCGTCTTGTGAAGTTTCGTGACAAAGACAAATCAGCCGAGGACGCCACGACGGTCACAGAGCTGATTGAAATGTACAACGATCAGGGGAAGAAAGGGTGAAGGATGCGCTGACAAATGCCAGGATTATCTCATTCGGCGCAAAAGGCTAGGAGTTTTTTCTTTCTGGCACAGCCAATCCCTGGCTGGTTATCTCTTCTTGAACACGAGGAGGTAAAGGTTGCTCACCGGAGGAACCTCGTGTTAGCCAGTCATTAAGTAAATCCTTAAAAGCCCTATCGCTAAGCTCAGCTGAGGAAACTATTGCAGTTACCTGTGTCGATTCTGCCCTTATTCCAACGTGCGACGAAATCTCCGAGTAGATGCTGTTGACTCGGCTAAATATGTCTACCACTCCCGGTGGGAATTTGCCGATTGATCTCTCTGTCTCAGCCATAGGAATGTCTACAGTATAAGACTAATCTGTCTATGCCGTCAAGGAGGCATAGTTGAGTCTTGAAATTTAGCGGTAAGAGAGTATGCTTAGAGAAGGGAAGGAGGTGAAAAAGAATTTTCAATATTCTCTGTCAATTGGCGGATTGAATATTGAACTTAAGTATATGGCACAGACAAAAACAGACGTAGTTGCGGTGGTTGGGGACATCTTTGATAAAGCACCGGCACTACCGGTAAATGCCCGGGAAGCGCTTGTCAAAGTAACTCCCTGGCTCGCACTTATTTTTGGTGTTCTTGGCGTTCTTGCCGGTATAGGCTCACTCGGGCTTTCTCCCTTGGCAATGTTCGGGGGAGCCAGAGTGGGTATGCTCTTTATGGCAAGCGGCGTCTTGGCCATCGTTGCGAGTGTTATGCTGCTTCTCGCGTACCCAAAACTTGCCAAAAAACAAAAAGGGGGCTGGATGCTTCTTTTCTGGGTTGAAGCGGTAGATCTTCTTTCGATGCTGGTGGTATTTAATTTGGTTGGGTTTGTGATAGGCGGTCTTATCGGGTTCTATCTTCTTTATCAGATCAAGCCGTACTACAAATAGCATGTGGTCTTATCTGGCAAACAGCCCGTCTCATAGATGGGCTGTTTCATTGGTTTCGAGGTTGCTCCTCAGGGAAAAAATAGCTACAATCTCTCTAGTATCTAGTATCTAGTATCTAGTATCTAGTATCTAGTATCTAGCTTGCCTGCAGGCAGGTATTTGGAGGTATTATGAAACTAATAGTGGGACTTGTCCGCCTGACCTTGCTGCTCGCCTTTAGGTATTACTCATACACGACTCGCAGAGCGGTCTAAGGCGGACCAAGTATTATTTATGGATATGAAACTAATAGTGGGACTTGGTAATCCGGGGGAGAAGTACAGGGATACAAGGCATAACCTTGGATTTATGGTGCTGGATCATTTTCTGAGAGACGTGTCTGAGTCGCCAGACGTAATCTGGTCTCGGCAGGACAAGCTCAAATGTGAGTCAGTCAAGATCTCCTATCGGGATGAACAGGTGCTTCTCGTGAGGCCGCAGACATACATGAATCTCTCTGGCATGGCTGTCCGGTTGGTGCGTGACTTCTATAAAACGCCGGACGAGGATATTTGGATCGTTCATGATGAGCTTGATCTGCCTTTGGGAGCTATGAAGATCCGTTTTGGTGGGGCAGCGGCCGGGCATCATGGGGTGGAATCTGTTATCTCAGAGCTTGGTACGGATAAGTTCTGGCGGTATCGGCTCGGTATCGGTGACTTCAATACGCATGGCGAGAAGACGAAGGTACGAGACGCCGAAGGGTTTGTCCTTGGACTCTTTACGGGACACGAGCAAGGAGAACTTAAAAAAATCATCAAGCGGGCTAACGATGCACTCCAAGCAGCGCTCGCGGACGGTACGGAAGCAGCGATGAACAGATATAATACTAAGTAGGTATGCAAAAGATCGGTACCATCCTCAAGAACTTCAACCCCCAGACGGATAAATATGTCTCGCGTGAGTTTCAGACGTTTGGCATGCACCTGACAGAGGAACTCGATGATTACAAGCACAAAAGTCTCTATATGAAACTCGCCAAGACGGAGCACCGGGCGCTCCTCGAGAAGGCACTTTCTTTCTGCGTCGACAGCAATGCCAAAAACAAAGGTGCACTCTTCATGTGGAAGCTGAAACAGCTTCGAGGCGAAACGGGCAAAGGGCAAAGCGCAAAGGGCGAAGAGAAGAAATAGAAACCAAAACACTCTTTGCCCTACGCTCTCTGCTCTAAGCAGTACAATTATGACTCCCTTTAAACAGAAAGTCATTGAGATTATCCGCCTGATTCCCTACGGGCGTGTGGCAAGCTATGGGCAGGTTGCACTCTATGCCGGATCTCCGAGGGCGGCCCGGGAGGTGGGCTGGATTTTAAATGAACACGGCAAAGATCTGCCGTGGTGGCGGGTCATAAACAAGCAGGGGTATCTCAGCATCAGAGGTGGATCAACTTATGACAAGAGCCTGCAGAAGAAGTTGCTTGAAGCAGAAGGCGTAGAAGTCTCTGAAGATTTTGAGGTGCCAATAGAAAAATACCGCTGGATTATCACGCCAGAGGAAGCACAGAGGGTCAAGTTGCCCGAAGATTATTTGGAAAACAAAATTAGACCTATGGGGTTATAATAATGCAGCGTATGAATCAAGTTCACCTACAGATTATGGGCAGCGTGCAGGGGGTGGGGTACCGCCAGTTTCTTAAGAAAGAAGCCGAGCGCCGGCGGATAACCGGCTGGACACGCAACCTCCCTGACGGCAGTGTTGAAGCCCTCCTGCAGGGAGAAAAGCAGGAGATTGAGGCATTCTTGCTAAGGCTTCGGGAAGGTCCTTTTCTGGCTGAGGTGAAAGATCTACGGGTAGATTGGGAGGACATGGAAGAGAAAGTGAGTGACTTTGTGATACTGCCCTCGGTTTGATTAGATCAAATAGCAAACCTCAAATAGCAAATCCAAGATCAAAAACGAAAAAAGACCTAATATCCTACCAGGAGAACCTGTCCATTTTTTAGTTTTTAGATAGGTTTTGGTCTTTGATTTTTGACTTTTGCGCTTTGAATTAGAACAAACGGTACTTACCAAAGACTGCCGCCATATAGGTAGTGATGGGGACGGCAAGCACAATCCCGATGCTGCCGGCCATTGTCCGTACCAACTCTTCTGCAATCAACTCGCTGTTGAAGATAACCCACCATGGCTGGCCGCCTGATTTAAGGCTTAAGATAATAAAGATAAACACACCCATTGCTGCGCCGGCGTAGGCGAGGACAAGTGTGTTGACAAGGGAGGCGATGTGCTCCCGTCCGATCAGAAATCCCTTGTGGACAAGCTGCTGTACGGAGAGGTTGGGATCGGTTTTGATTAGCTCAAAAATGGTTGCTGCCTGTGTCGTAGTTGTATCATCGAGGACACCGAGCGCACCGATAATGACGCCGCCCAGCAAGAGCCCCCGCAGATTGATGGCCGTCTTGACACCCACCTGAAGCATGGACGCGTCATCTGAGCCAAGACCTGAGAGGTGTGCCAGGTTAACAAAAATTACAGCCAGTACGCCTGTCAAAATAAGACTGATAAACGTGGCAGTAACGGCAATGGTTGTCCGTTTGGAGAAGCCGTGAGCCAGGTAGATTGAGGTTATCATGATAAAGAGGGCGCCCGTAATGCTGACAGTGAGCGGGTCGTGGCCGGCGAGAATCTGCGGGATGATAAAGACAGCGATGGTCAAAAGGCTGATAAGCAGTCCGAGGGTGGCACCAAACCCTCGGAGGCCCGAGAAAATAAAAACAAGGACAAAGAAGAGCCCGATGATCATAAGGAGAGTGGGAAGCCGATACTGGTCGTAAATGACATACTGCGTGTGGCCCGCCGGATCGGTGAGCTTACTGAGGATGACTTTGTCGCCCGGGTGAACAAGCTGATCACGGCTTATCGAGAGCATGCCGCCGTTCTCGAAGGAAACCGTCTTACCTCGCTCCCTGCCTGAGGTGATTTTGACACTGACTTGCTGAAAGAGATTCTTTATCTCTCCATATGTCCTCGTTCCCTGCTTGGTGACAGCGGTGACAGTACCGCGCATGTATGATTGGCTCGTCTGCGGTGCCGACTGCGCCGAGGCCAAAGGCGGGAAGAGGAAGAGAAGCAGGAGAAATGGTAGAAAAACAAGTTTTTTCATAGCACGTAGTCCTCAGATTTTTGGAACTTTACAGACAGGTGACTGGGAGAGTTTGCTGAGTGAATAAAGCAAAGATCCTCCAAGCAGCAGGACGCCGGCAGCTTGTATGCCAATTCCATGGAAGGGGAGAACTAGTGCTGCCGAAGGGAAAGCAAACGAAAGCAATGAGACTCCGCAACTAGAACAGCCGGTGGTAACAAGGCTTAGCACAGAGACACCCCCGACGGACAGACGGATACGACCCTGTGCGTGAAGGATGGCAACACTTTTTTGCAGCAGTGTTATATTAACGCCAACGAGCAAGGCAGTTATTAAAAGCAGTATGCCCTGCCATACTCCAAAAGCGGTAAACATGCCGATAAAAAGCTCTGAGGAAATAAGCAGTTTGTAGCTCAGCGGTGCAGCGCTTGCCAAAGTCTCAATCAGAAAGCGGTTATTAGTGAAAAAGACGGTAATTGCAATATAGACTACAGTTATAAGAAGGATACTGATAACTGCGCGAAGGGAGTAAAGTAAACGTGTGGCTTGTTTCATGAAAGGGAGTACTTAGAGTAAGTTTTGCTCGCTTGACCAACCGGATTGCTCCTGCCCCTGGTTTTTATACATGAACCTGTAATATTCCCAGAACTTGCCCTGGTCATTGGCGCAGTAGGCAGCCTCGGCAGCAGTGTTGGAGTCAGGGCCTAAAAAGGCGTAATTTTGGAACTGGAAACTAACCTTGCCCGTGTTGACGTATTTGTCGATGATCTGCGGTTCGACCTGGGAGAACCACTGTTCACAGAACGGACACTGAAAATCAGCAAACTCGACAATCTTCACCGGTGCATTGGCATTGCCGAGAATGGGGAATTTGCCCTGCGTGACGTCGACAGTGGTCGGAGTTGTTGAAGGTAGCGGGGCACTCGGATTCGCAAGCTCCTGGTCTATCGCGGTTTGGAAGACACTAAACGGCTGGGCGCCGACAATCATGTTGCCATTGATAAAAACACTGGGTGTCCCGGTGACGCCTGCCTTCTGGCCGAGGGCCAGGTCCGCTGCCACTTGCTTGTTGTACTTTCCAGATGTCAGACACTGCTTGAACTTATTCGCATCCATGCCAATTGCTTCGGCAACATGCAGTGGTTTCGGAGGCGCTCCGGCAGCTTGGGTTTTTGCTTGTGACGGGGAGGGATTGGCCACGCCCCCCTGCTGCATGTACTGTACTTTGGTGGCAAGTACGCCGAGTAGGAAGGCGAAGACGATCAGCAGCCCGACAAGTACCATATTGATCGCCGTGCTTGATTTCGGGAGGCTGGGAATAGGAATCTCAATATAGGAGCCCTTGCGCGAAGAGGCGGCGGTTGTCTGTTTTTTTGGTTCTTCTTTAGATGAAACGGTAGTGGATCGTGGCATTACAGTATTGTAACGTCATATTCTACCAATTGTCAAATTGTGGTGACGTGGGCGGTTCCGGCTCTATGGTTCAGTTTTCCCGGCTCTTCAGTAGATGCGCCGTAGTATTTGGTATATAATCATCTGAGCAGAGAATGTTTCAGGTCGGGTTTACGGAGGAACACCCTCGCCTGGAAAGCGTGCCTGCTAGGCGAAGCGCCAACAGTGCGTAGTCCTGCAAGACATTTCAGAGTCGGTCTATGGAAGAACCATCTAGTCAATCACTCTCACAGCTTGCCCGTCTGGTCGTCTCAGCCTTTGAGAAAACCGAGCTGGCACCCCTTGGCAAGCGGATCACCGTCAATCCGATTGTCTCCAAGTTTGCTTCTGTCTATGAAAAGGTGAGAAATGCCATGGAATACCGGGAAGATGAGGTAGTCATCCGTTCCACCATCGAGCGTATCCTCAAACGGCGTCTGCTTCTCGGAGGAAATGCCAAAACAACCGCCGAGCCGCTGATCCGCGAGCTCCTCTGGGCGCGGTACCTGCCGGAAAACGCCATACCTGAGTCGATTATCCCGAGAGTTGAGGAGGCCATTGATCTCTACCTGGCGCTGAGACTCCAGGTGTTGGCACAGCACCGTATGTCGGACGGCTCGATCAACCAGTGGATATATCATCTCATGTCCAGTGAGATAGAGCACATTTTAAATCCGCATCACGGCAAAGAAATTATCAGTAATTTTATGTTCCAGGTACTTCGAGACGACGTGACGATACTGGACGATACCGAACAGACGAGGGATGTTCAGGTATTCATAGCTATCCGTAAGGCCTTTGCGAGAGACGACCTGGCATTTCTGCGCTACCATCTGTTCACCCAGTACTTTGGTGAGTTATCGCGGGAAAATCTTTCCTATGTTGTTGAGCACTTCCCGGACGGACAGCTGGAGATTATGCACCAGCTTATGTATCCTGCCAAAGATAGGATTTATACCTATGTGAAGCGCCGGACAGCAGTTTTTCTGATCCTGGAGGATGTTCTCGAGGCGCATAAAGATAACCTGTTTGCGCTTGTGGAGAACGAGCAATCGCTGCGGGAAGCCGTTTTCACGGCCGCGGAGGTGCGTTATAAGAGTATTTCATCCAAGGTAAAACGGGCGATAGTCAGGAGCGTTGCCTTTATTTTGATGACCAAAGTGGCCTTTGCCTTTGCCGTAGAGGGGACGTATGAGCGGCTTTTCTATGGGCATATACTTTGGACTTCCATGCTGATCAACATCACGATTCCGCCTACTCTCATGATCATTGTCTCGCTCTTCATCCGGACTCCGGGGAATGATAACACGGAACTTATCTACAAATATGTCAACAAGCTATTGCATGAGGAAAGTCCCAGACTCGGTAGCGGCTTAACAGTGCAGAAGACACCCAAGAAAGGCGGGACCGTGGATATGGTTTTCAACATTCTCTGGGTATTGGCGTTTGTTTTGTCATTTGGTGCTGTGGTGTTTGTTTTGACCAAACTGCACTTTAATCCTGTCAGCCAGCTTGTCTTCCTCTTTTTCCTGGCGATTGTCTCATTTTTAACCTACCGTATTGGCTTAACAGCCAACCTCTTTACGGTGGGGGAGAAGCAGGGGCTCCTGACTCCGGTGATTGACTTCCTCTTTATGCCGGTGGTGCGGGTGGGTCGCAAGCTGACGCAAACTGTCTCACAGGTCAACTTCCTGCTTTTTGTCTTTGATTTCTTTATCGAAACGCCGTTTAAGCTGCTTTTTGCCTTTTTTGAGCAGTGGTTTTACTTCCTCCACTCCAAAAGTGAGGAGTTGGGATAAATTCCTTGACAGAAACAGAGTGGTTTTGTAATATAGGGAAACGACTATGGCAGATTTGGTAGTAACAGATCTCGTCCAGAGGACGATCAGCCTTTGGCTGAAAAATTAAATTGTGGCTGATGTAACTTTAACAGACCAAAATTTCGAACAAGAAGTCATTGAGAGTGACATGCCTGTCCTGGTGGATTTCTGGGCTCCGTGGTGCACACCCTGTAAGATTGTCGGTCCGATTGTTGAAGAGCTTGCCAAAGAATACGCTGGCAAACTAAAGGTGGGGAAGGTCAACGTTGATGAAAACGGGACAGTTGCCGGCAATTATAACATTATGAGTATTCCGACTATTATGTTCTTCAAAAAAGGTCAGCCTGTCAAAAGCGTCATCGGTGCGCAGGGAAAAGAACACTTCAAAAAGGCTGTTGACGAAGTCCTTGCCTCCTAAGCATTCTCTACTTTTTGCATACTATCTTTTTTATTGTATCTGACTCGGGGTCCTGCCACTCCCTCGTCCCGTCCGACGTCCTCAGTCACAAGTTCCCTGCGGGCGCTCGACGGGACTCCCTCCGGTCGTGCCACCCCTCATTCCTTACTCTTAACTCAGCATTCATAATCCTGATAGATTACAAATTGAAAAACGTTAGTCTACCTGCTACTATGATGTGACTGTTATGGATACAACACTGTACGATGTTATTATTCTCGGCTCCGGACCGGCTGGCTTAACTGCGGCAATTTATACCACACGGGCTGATCTTAAGACGCTTGTGATTGCCGGCGCCAAATGGGGAGGACAGCTTATGTTGACAACGCTGGTTGAGAATTTCCCCGGGTTTCCGGAGGGTGTCATGGGTCCGGACTTGATGATGAACATGCGCAAGCAAGCCGAGCGCTTTGGGGCTGAGTTTGTCGACGACAACTTCACGACCGTTGATTTCACCAAGAAGCCGTTTACGGCAACTGTGGGGGACCAGACGTATAGAGGCAAGACGGCGCTCATTGCGACAGGCGCGGATACGATGTGGCTCAATGTGCCGGGCGAGAAGGAGAATATTGGCCGTGGTGTCTCATCCTGCGCACCAGATCG
>JAKAMH010000025.1 GCA_021813005.1 bacterium | reverse complement strand
TGAGGTTTGAATTTATGAGGTGCGGGCCTGGATGCCAAGAAGCCACAATACAGCCTCTTTTTTGTAGCGGCGATCACCGCGGGAGTTGATGCGGATGGCAGGTAATTTGCCTCGCTTGCCCCAGCGCTTGATAGTGAGCGGGGAAACTCGGAGGATTTCAGCCACTTCGCGGACAGTGAGGAGATCTGGAAGGTTCTCGATTGATAGCTTTTGATCAGCCATAGGCTCAGGAGTAGTCTATTGAGTGTCAATGTACCTACTACCTATATACAAAGTAACAAACTGTAACAGTGTTGTCAAGAGTGGAAACTATTTAGCCTAAAACATGAATCGTTTCACTTAATACCAAATACCGGATACCTATTTCTCAGGTAGCTGCAGGAAGCCGAGGTAGACCGCGACACTATTGGCAAAGACCTTGACTACGCCGTGCTCAATCCGGAAGTTTTCGTCTGATCCGTCTGTCTTATGGACGGTCAGTTTCTCACGGATGATAGAGATGAAGTTGGTGTGTTCGGGTAGTATGTCAAACTCTCCCCGGTCATTGAGGGAAGTGAGGGCTTTGGCATCACCCTGAAAAAGCACTTTTTCGCGGTCCCTGATGGTGAGCGGGAAGGCTATGCTGCTTACAGTGTAGTTATCCATGATAAATATGATCAAAGATCAAACCGCAAAGATCAAAACCTAGATAAAATCTAAAAAATATTTTTACGTTTTACGATTGATTTTGAATTTTGATCTTTGATTTTTGCCCTGTCATCTCCTCAACCATGCCGATGTACAGGAATAGATTCTCATCTTTATCGTCGTGTTTCCCCTCTAAGATATCCGAGACGTCCCGGACAGTAACCTCACGCGGCACGAAACGTCCTTGACGGCCGGTCTGGTTCTCTGTGACAAAAAAACTCTGCGTCATGTAGTTTCGAATCATCTTGGCACGTTTGTAGGCGGTCTGATCGTCATGAGAGAGCTCAGCAAGGCCAACGAGCGAGACAATGCGCTCAAGAGATACAGCTTTCTTGAGGAGTGCCAAGGCGGCAAGATGGACATCGTAATGCGTCTGACCGACGACCTCAGGCGTGAGGGCAGAGGAGGTCGAGGAGAGGACATCAACGGCCGGCAAAAGTCCCTCCTGGTAGACACTGCGTGAGATGACAACAGAGGAATCAAGGTAGGGGAGGACCGCTTGCACTGCCTGATCCAGAATGTCATCATTGGGGACGTAAATTGCCTCAACTGCGGTGATGGCGTTGCTGTGGGTTGAGGCAAGGCGCTCGTGAAAGGCTGCCATCTCGGAGGAGAGGGTTGCCTGATAGCCGTCCTCTGAGGGGATGGTATTCATGAGCATGGAGAGTTCGTTGCCTGCCTGGGCGAAGCGGAAGATGTTATCGATGAAAAAGAGAACGTCCTCCTGTTCCACGTCACGAAAGTACTCGGCAATGGTGGCCGAGGCATAAGCTGTGAGGAAACGGACAGCCGGATTCTCACTCATCGGGCCGAAGATAAGTGAGACGGAGGGCAGGACGCCGCTGTCTTTCAGTTCAATATAGAGCTCCTGCCCCTCACGGATACGCTCACCCACACCGGCAAAGACCGAGATACTTTTCTGTTTGCCTTGGTTGATGACGTTATGGATGATCTCGGTGAGAAGCACTGTTTTACCGACGCCGGCGCCGCCAAACATACCAATCTTGCCGCCCCGCAGGAGCGGAGAAAAAAAGTCAATTATTTTGACTCCTGTCTCTAAGATCTCTTGCTTGGTTGTCACATCCGCGTATATGGGCGCGTTTTGATATATCGGCATTTGCTTGTCTGCCGATATCGCTTTGCCGTCGTCAATCGGTTCTCCAAAAATATTTATTACCCGGCCCAAAAGCCCTCTACCGACCGGGATCATCACCGGCTGCCCAGTGTTTATGACCTCCATGCCGCGCGAGAGCTCATGGGACGGAGTCAGTAAAATGCAGTAATAGGTGCCCGGTAAGCCGGCACTTTGCATGACCTGCATCTTCACGTCAGGGTTGTGCTTGAGGGTGAGGACGTGATGCGGCTCAGGCTTGTCACTCTGAAATGACACAGTCACTACCTGTCCGGTTATGCCGGTGATTTTGCCAAAAACTTTCATAATCTTACTTTCCAAAGATGCATGCCGGAGAGCATGTCCTGCTGCTTTTTGTTATCCATCTCGTGGGTGAGTACCCGGCCTAAGACTTCCAGTCTCTTCAGTCTTGTCTTAATGTTTTCTGTTGCCCGGTCAAGGGTTACCATGCGGGAGGCATACTTGGCCAGTTCTGATTCGTGAACCGTCTGTTCAAAGATAGTGGCAAAGATCTCTTTCTCAAAGTAGATGGCTATTTCCGAAAGGCCAGGCTCAAAGAAATAGCGCTCGCGACGGGCCTGTTTTTCGTCCTGCGGTTCGGGTGGGGTATAAGCCAGTGAAAATGCTTCCGGCCTCTGGGTGATGATGCTCTCAAACTTGCCGTGGTAGACGACAGCTTTTTCATACGGTACGACGGCAAGCACGATACTGCGGATTGCCTCAGGAGTCGCGGACGAGTCGGGTAGGTCAAAGTAGCGGAATTTGAGGCCGGGTAGTGCTTCCTCGACGAGGCGTTTGCCGACAATCCCGATGACAATCGCATCTACCTTCCCGGTCTTCAACTGCTCTACAAACGCGCCGACGGTCTGATGGATGATATCACCATAAAGGCCTGTATTGGCAGAGAGGAGGATAGCCGCGTTTCGGCCGTTTCTCGGGATGAGTGAGAGCTCGTTGGCGGAGCTGAGCTTCTTCTTTTTGCGAAGGCGATCAAGCTCCTTTTTATACGAGTCTATTACCTCGTTGTACACAAGCGTGATCTCTGTTAGGAAATCGCGCTTGGCGACGACGGCGCTTCGGACACGGCGCATGTTGCCCGCGGCAATTTCCTCATAGGTGCTGATGAGGTTTTTCATCTCCCCCAGACTTGCATGTTCGTCACTGACACGGGTTTGTCTCACAAGGCGCCTCCTGTCTTTGGCGTGTCTGTTTTTGGTAAGAGTTGCCGTTCTTCAAGGATTCCCAGGAACTGATTGAACGACACGGCCGTCTTTGCCGCATCCTCGATTGACTGCCGGAGGATCTTTTCTTGGGCATACTTCCGGCTTATTTTCTCCATCTCCTCTGTCATGGCAGTTGTATCGAGGTTCTGCCAGGATCCCTTCCAGAGAAGGGAGAAAAGGTAGAGTTGCAGAGGGAGAGGAGTTGGGAGGCTTGGCTGCTGAAAAAAGGCGTCCACCTTCCCGCCCATACTCAGAATACGTTTGACGTTGTCTGTCAGCTCAGCCCCAAAATGGGTGAAGTTCTGCATTTTCTGGTAGTAGGCGAAGAAGGTGGAGAGTTCTCGGCTGATATCGCGGGCAAGGCTGGTTTGCGTCTGCCGTCCGACCCTGGTGACGGAGAGAAGTGTATTGACAGCCGGACGGTGGCCGCGCGTCCGCAGATCATTGTCAAAAAAGAGATGTCCATCCGTCATAGACATGAGATTGGTCTGGATATATCCGGAGAGATCTCCCTGGGTAGCCTCAGCCACAACGAGTGCTGTGATAGCCTGCTCCGTGTCGCCCTTGCCTTTAAAGTTGCCGGCCCGCTCAAGGAGTCGCGCTTGGGTATGGAAGACGTCTCCCGGGTAGGAGTTTCGGCCCGGAAACCGTCCGCCAAGCAGTGCAATCTCACGGTAGAAACGGGCATGGGTGGTCATGTCATCAAGCACGAGCAGGACGTCTGCCCCCTTGCCCCGGAAATACTCGGCGATGGTCATAGCGGTGTAGGGCGTGATGAAAATGCTCGCGGCAGGCGCTTCCGATGACGAAGCCACGATCAAGGACCTGTCCTTAATCTTATTCAGTGACAGAAACTCCTCGACACGCTTGATGTCAAGCTTTTTCTTGCCAATAGCAGCATAGATGACTACAGTGCCAAGTCGCGCCTGGGTAAGCATGGCCTGCAGGACAAACTGTGTTTTGCCCGTCTTCCTGTCACCTACCACCAGCTCTCGCTGTCCGTGTCCAAGCGGGACGAGCATGTCCACAATGCGGACCCCCGTCTCAAATGGCCGGTGGATGCGCGAGCGCCCCGCGATGCCGGAAGGGTAGATATCTACAACCTGTTCCTCCTTCTGTTGGGGGAGCCGCAGGGTAATCTCAAGTGGCCTGGCAAAGGGGTCTACTGCCATGCCAAGGTAGTCCTCACCTACGGGGACGGTGAGGCGTTTACCGGTGGAGGCAACTTTTGTTCCTACCCGCAAGGGCCGTTTGCTAAACACAAGTACCTCAAGCACGTTCTCAGCCAGTGAAATCACTTGACCCGTCTCTCCTGTCTCAAAGGCAACGAGCTCCTGGAGATGTACCGTGGGAAGCCCGGAAACCTGCACGATGTAGTGGTTGACATGCTCGATATAGCCGATCTCGCCAGTTTTTTTGAGTAAATCCTTAAAATCCGTCATATTATAGTTAAAGCTACCCTTCTCTGGGGTCCTGTCGCTCCCTCGTCCCGTCCGATGTCCTCAGTCGCAGGCTCCCTGCGGGCACTCGACGGGATCTACCTGCAAAGCAGGGGGACCTCCGGTCGCGCCACCCCTTTTTTGATAATTAAGGCTTAAAATCGAAAATCTCCCTAATCCTTTATTCACCTTACGCACATTGTCATCCCGGGCTACCAAAATGTATAACATGACCTCTATTCCTAAATCCTAAATCTTGAATCATAAATCAAAATGTAAAGCCCAGGGAATAATTTTTAATTTTGAACTGTATTTTTGATTTTTTCAGCCAGAGGCTGATCACCCTTTGGATGAGATTTTTGATTTTTGATTTTTGCAAAGTAGTCGTCCATCTTGGTGGCAAGGGAACAGTCTGCATACCGGCCGCCGTATGAGACCAGCGCGCCGCCGAAGATATTCTCATCGACCACGATGTCGAGTATGACAGTTGGCGCAAAGAGTGAGCGGGATTTTTTCGCCAACAGCTCGAGACCGGCTTCCGACGGCTTGACGGCGACGGTGAGGTGGAGGAGGGGGAGCGCGAGAAGTGCTTCTTTGAGAGAGGTAAGGAATGCTTCCCTTTGTTTGAGTGACTCTTCTTTCTCAAGCAGGTGGCTGAGGATTCCCGCCGAGTCTTTCCCGATATCGTTTCTCAGCACATTTTTGAAGCTGTCCTCGTCTTCCTGGAACAGGCTTTTTGTAAGCAGGTCGATTTCCGCTAGAAGCTCTGATCTCTCCTGAGTCGTTGGAATAAGTTGTAGGATTTGCTTGGGTACATCCATATTAATGAGATTTCATGAGGCGCGTATGTGCTTCCTCAAGGGCCCGCACGACGAGTTCTTCCTGGTCGGAGAGGGAGAGGGATTTACCAAGTATCTTCTCAGCTGCTTTCGCTACGGCCTCTTCAACTTGCTTGTCAAACTCCCGAAGCTCTGATTTCTTGTACTCGGCGATTTCTTGCTCTGCTTTTTTATAGGCTGCGTCGACACGCGCCGCAAGTTCTTTTTGGGAGAGGGCTGTCTCTTCTTCAACCGCCCTGGCGAAGGCATTGAGTTCTTCTTTACCGTCTATCTCTATATCCTTTGATACATTACGAAATGTATTGATATGTTCTTTTTGGAGATTTTCAAGAAGATTCTGATACATCACCGTCAAGGAATCAGCCCGCTCGGCAATCTGTTTCTTCTGCTTGTCCGTCAGGTCTTTCAGCCGTCCGGAGAGAGCCTCATTGGAGTGATCGACGTACGCCTGTGTGCTGGCGAGCATGTCCTGGGCGTGCTGGTTGGCATCCTCAATGATACTAAGTGAGTGGCGGTGTGCTTCTTCAAGAAGTGCCCCCGCTTTCGCATGGATATTGGATCGGAGTGCTTCGTTCTCTCTCTGCAGGCGGCGCTGACAGAGAAGCGAGCGGCTGTAGGCAACCGTCACCACGGCGCAGGTGATTGCCAAAATGGCAACAGTCACAATTATCAGCATAAATACTGAGGGCAGTATAAACATAAATTTTTTCTGTCATCCTGAGCGTACCTGCCTGCCGGCCAGGCCCGCTTCGCCGCGTCTGACGCGGCTTCGCTAGAGCTCCAGCGAGGCGAGCAGGCAGGGCGAAGGATCTACTTGCCTCGCGGGCAGGGATTCTTCCCCCGCTAAGCGGGGTCAGAATGACGTTGCTTACAAAATAAGAATCAGGTACGCAATAAAGACGCCTATACTTATTATGCCAAGTGCCAGTAGAAGGTGCAAGACGACACTGAAGAGGATGAGTTTGCCGGCCAGGGGGTTTCGTCCGATGGCCTCAACGCCGGTGTTTGAGACCTTACCGAAGTAGCCAGCTGCCACAAGGAAGGAAAGAATGACAAGTCCGGCAGCAAAGAAATAACGCAGCGCTGAAAGTGGCGAGACGTAAGGCGCTTGAAGAGCAGAGCTGAAATTCTTGAAGAGGTTGCCGGTGACGCTCGTCGAGCCGGCGTTGTGGCCAATGTCAAGCACGATAAGAATTTTGCCGATGCTCTGCGGATTTTTGGCGGAGTAACTTGCAAGCGCTGTGCCGATAATGTAGCCATTTTCCGTCGCTTTCTGGGCGACGCCGGGAGTCGATGAGGTGGTAAGGAGGTCTCCCTGCCTGATTTGACCGTTGATCGTCGATACATCGACATACACCTTGCCTGCGGAGATGACGGGTCTGGCATCGGGTGTGTTGGTGCTCTCAAATGAGACTGACGGATTACCCACAATAACTCCGAAAACTGAGGGATCATAGGGAACGCGTGCGAGCGAATAGCCTTTGTCAGTCAAGCGGACGATGCTCCCGGGCCCGGCATTCTTGTCGGTAATCTGGATGTATGTCGCAATGCCTGAGGAAACGGACTGGGCAAACGCGGCTACGGCTGTATAGTTGGTTACGAGCGTAAATCCGGCTATAAGAAACAAGGCGGGGAGGATGGCACGGGCAGTTAGCTTCATAGCAGACACAATATCTTCATGTTCTACTCTAAAGAGTTCCTGAGAGCTTGTCAAACAGAAAAGAGCCTTGGGGTCCGGGAGCCGAGTCGGAGGAGGAGTGAGTTCATTGACACAACTATTTTCAGTATGGTTCAATGTATGGTAGGGATACTATACTAAAAGCCACCTTCCGGCGGAGATAGGCATGAAGAGAGACAGACTGCGCAAGCATGTGCAAGATCGAGTGTACATTTTCTCCAAGCAGCAGAACGCGAAGTACATACTCTGGACGCTTCTCCTGTCAGGTTTTTCGGCAGTCGTCGGATTTGGTGCCCTTGTCTTTGGGACGCAGCTTGGTCTATTTACGCCTGATACTCTCAGGAACGGCCTCTTTGGTCTGCGAGGAGCAGCCGGCCAAGAGCTTGCCCAAAGCCTCTCTCCTGCCGGAGTCCAGGCAGTCCTCGGCGCCTCGACGCTTAACCCGGACTTCATTTTTAAGGTCAACGTACCCAGCTTTTTCACCAAAAATGCTGAATTTCAAAAGGACGTGACCGTCCAGGGAGGTTTGACAGTACAGGGGAAAGCAGTGTTCTCCTCAGGCGTTAATCTGGCAAATAATAATCTTGACCTTGGTACGGGCAGGATCACCGCGTCCAACATCATCTATACATTAAAAACGGGGGATGGTCTCTCGCTTACGGTGGGGCAAAATCCCACCCTCACCAATACCGGTGTATTGTCCCTGCAAAAGCAAACAGGCGCGCTGACGCTGACAGCGGGGACGGGGATTGCAATTGATGGATTGACGATCAGTAACTCCGATGCCGGCTCAGCTCAGAATATTTTTAAATCAATCGCGGTTTCAGGACAGAATACGCTTGCTGCCGGATCAAATACGGACACGCTGACGTTTGCCGCGGGATCAGGAATTACACTGACCACAGACAGTACCAATAAAAAATTGACGATTACATCCTCGGGTGGTGCAACGCAGTGGACTACCTCAGGGCTTGACATCTACTACACCGGCGGCAACGTCGGGATAGGGACGACAGCACCGGGTGCGGCGCTGGATGTTACGGGCGGTCTGATTGTCTCGGGGACGACAAAGCTTGGCGGCGTTACCTATACCTGGCCGGGGGCGGACGGCACAAACGGGTATGTTTTGTCTACAAATGGTTCAGGCACGCTCTCCTGGCTGAACCCGAGTACTTTTTCAGGAACGGTGTATTGGAATCTGACAAGCGGGGCTCTCAGTCCTGTCAACAGCACGACGGACCTTCTGATCGGCGGAACCTCTTCATCTTCGGCAAAATTTGCCTTCCTCAACGTTAACTCCGGGACACCCACAGCCAGCATCTCCGCCGGTACCGCCGGCGCCACATACATCACCGCCGACGGCGTCATTGCGAGTACCGCGAAGCAATCTTTAACCCTTGGTAACTCAGGAGCCTACACAGGTACAGGCAACATCCTGCTTAATCCCAATGGGACAGGTAACGTGGGCATCGGCACCTCCACTCCCGTCGGCCTTTTTGATGTGAATGGCAAACTTACCGTCTTATCCGGCGGGAATGTGGGCATTGGGACGACGAGTCCAACTGACTTTTTGCTGGAAACTGCGGGCAGTATCGGGCCGACGACTACGGATACATACGACCTGGGATCCTCCGGTCTTGAGTGGAACAACATCTACGCAAAGACGATTTCGCTTACCGGAAATATTACCACGACGGGGAGTCAAGCCGGTTTCTGGCAGCGTAATGCGGGAGTGATCGCGCCGCTCAATGTTACAGATGATCTGGTTATTGGCGGCAGCGCGACTGCTTCTGCTAAGTTTCGTATCTTTGGGGTAGGGACAAATGCCGGTACCGCCACGACATCCGGGAACTTGGTCTTTAGCGGTTCGTCGACCGGTATTTCCCAACTCAACGGTGGAGCGATTACATTCCAAACTTCTCCGGGAGGTGACGGGGGGCTTACCTCCAAATTCGTGATTAATAGCAATGGTAATCTTGCGCTACTGGCAGGCTCAAAAATTCTGCCGCTTTCCAATAGTACCACGGCCATCAATTTCGCGGATAGCTCGGGAACAAGCTTCCTCACGCTTGATACTACCAACCAACGACTCGGTATCGGCACCGGTGCGACTGCACCAAGCAATGAGCTGACCCTCAATAACCCGGTAACAGCCGACAGTCTTGCAACAGCCATTTTTACTCCGACAGTAGCAACCAATAAGGGCCTGGTGGTGCAGGGATATACAGGCCAAACAGCCAATCTGCAGGAGTGGCAACGTTCTGACGGAGGGGTTATTGCCTCACTAGGCACAAGTCAATTTATCATTAATGATGTCAACAGCCTCGCCAGTTACGGCAACAGTGGAGGCACAGGTGATAGAACGGCAAGCATTACAGTGAGCTCTAATTTGACATTTGCAGCGTGCACCAGTCTTAATACGATCATAAACGGCTCCTATGATACCAGTTGCCGTGCCGACGCAAATCAAAGTGTGGCCGGCTTGAATATAACATTTGATTTTGGCGCCGGCGCGAGTAAAGTTATTTCAAAAGCTAAGTTTTATGGATATATCACCTATGGCTTTGGTACCTGGAAGTGGCAGGGAAGCAACGATGGGTCGGCGTGGACAGACCTCAGTTCGGGTTTTGCCCTACAAGGGATATCAAGCTGCAGCGGTATTGCTTATTGTGAGACAACCTCACTTTCCGGGGACTCTGGCGGTTTTCGTTACTACAGACTTTACGGGGTTTCAGGAACCACCACAAACGCGGCGGCTGACTATCTTGAAGAGTTTGAATTTGAGATTGCGGATGCGGGGAATGCCGGAAATACATATGTACAGGGCGGATATTTGGGTGTGGGGACGAGTACATTGACCCACAAACTCAACGTCAACGGCAGCGTGACAGGCAAGGCGCTGGCGATGTTTAACGAGACCGGCAACCAGGCGCTTCTCACGGCCTCCGCTGCGGGGACGCCTGTCTTTACCATAGGGCATGACGGGACAATTACGGACAGTAAGTATGTCAATGACGGAGGGCTTCTTTATGGCGATACGGCAGGAAATGTTGGGCAAACTGTCACGGGGACGACGGGATACCTTCTGACATCCGGTGGTGGCGGCGCACCAGTCTGGGCAAACCCTGCCACAATCGTTGCCAACAATTCTTATTTTCAGGAGGCTCTGGGGGCAGTCGCGCCCAAGAACATAACAGACGACCTGCTTCTCGGTGCAACGTCCTCGACATCTGCCGCTATTGTCTTTTCGGGGACACCCGCAACAACCGGGATAGGCGCGAAGTTTAACTTAAACTCTTTGACTAGCGGTTCAGGACTCAAAGTGCTAGCAGGTAATACATTGACTTCCGGTAACGTCGTAAATGTGTCATCGACGGGGACCTTTAACACACAGGGGCAGGATGTTTCGGGAAACCTGTTGAATCTTTCCCGGGATATCACCAGCAATACAACAGCCAACAGCGTTACATTTGACAATTCCACCACAGCCAATATCTATACAAGTTCTCCCAATATCACCACATCATTTACTACTGGAGTGGGAGCCAACCGCTATATGCTGGCCGCCGTATTTGGTTATACAAATCCAACAGGCGTAACCTATAACGGGGTTGCCCTCACGCAGGTAGTAGCGCCGGTGCAAATTGATAATACCTACACCTATATCTCACTCTGGGAACTTGTAAATCCACCCAGCGGAACATATAACATTGTGGTGAATTTTAGCAGCTCAGCCATTGAAACCTCAGTGGGGGTAACCACCTGGTCCAATGTTGATCAGACTACTCCGCATGGGACGGCGGTCAGCGCGATTGGAAGCAGTACGGCTCCCTCTGTGAACGTTTCTTCAAACTCAAACCAACTCATTGCTGATTTTATGGCTTACAATACAGTAAATAGCACCTCAATAACCGCCGGTTCCGGCCAGACGCAGAGGTATGCGCGTGTCTCATCGAATGCCAATGGTGCCGGGAGCAGCAAAACTCCCACGGGAGGAACTACCACCATGTCGTGGACACTTGGCAGCAGTCAAACTTGGGGAATTATCGGTGTTCCGATCAACCCGGTCAATACGGGGAACCCTATCACTATCTCGGGAGCTCTGGCGTCTCTCGTGTCCAACTGTACGGTTACCGGAGGGTATGCTTGCTCAGATAGCTCAAATGTTCTCAATATTAATCAACAGTACGCCAGTTCTACGGGAAGTGTGCTGTCTCTGTCGGGAGCGGGGACAGGCAGTCTGGCAGCCTTTGACACCACCAACTCGTCTGCGAATGGACTCTCAATCGACTTGCAGTCCTCATCGGTCAGCCAGTACGCGTTGAACCTGACAGGTAACAACGCTGCTACAAATATTCTTTATGCGGGGGCCAATGGTAACGTAGGTATCGGTACGACCTCGCCTGCCGGACTTTTTGACGCGAATGGGAAGCTCACTGTCTTGTCAGGAGGCAACGTGGGGGTCGGAACTGTCACTCCTTCGACAAACTTTGAAGTAGCCAGCAGTGTGACCGGATCACTAGGTACCACCCTGCGTGTGGCTGGTGGCGGTGGGGCAAACACGGCCGTGGCGCTGGACCTTGCGCCATATGAACCAACCACGGGTAATGCTCCCGGGTTTCGGATAATGGCGACGGATGATGGGAATTACAGTGCCAATATCGCTTTTCAAATCAAAACACCCGGCGCAATGACGAACGCCCTCTCCACGAAAATGTATCTCAGTAGCGCGGGCAGTGTGGGGATTGGGACAACGAGCTTTGGCAACGCCACGGGACCCGTTCTGGCGCTGGCCAATAATGGCGTGACTGATCCTTCTGCAGTTGCCAGTCAAGGCATACTCTATGTATCAGCCGGTGCTCTCAAATATCAGGGCCCAACCACGCTCACGCAGATTGCTGCTGCTGATTATGCTGAAGCGATGCCTTTTACGGGTAGGCTTGATCCTGCAGAGATTGTTTCAATGAGTGATGTGGCCAAGACTGACTCGGATACATACAATAACTTCCGTGTTGAGCGGTCGCGGGTGCCGTATGATAAAAAGATCATCGGAATTGTTTCGTCCTTTGCCGATCAACCGCAAACAAGCCGCATGGTGGCGCTTGTGGGCCGTGTCCCGCTTAAGGTGACGACGGAAAACGGTCCTATCCGTGTAGGAGATCCCATTACCTCGTCTTCTCTTCCCGGCGTGGGCATGAAGGCAACCAAGGCAGGAGAAATAGTTGGTCGAGCCCTGCAAGGCTATGACAGTGCTGATCCGGCCAAGGTGGGACAGATTCTTGTCTTCCTCAACGTCTCCTGGATGAACCCTGCCGATACTCAGACGTTGGCAGATTCTCTCTTTGCGGCGCCTGCCGCTCTTGGCGCCTCTGCTTCCGCTTTCCCGAAGGGTACGCAGA
>JAKAMH010000024.1 GCA_021813005.1 bacterium | reverse complement strand
AATGATAAATATACCGTCTTTTTTAAGCACACGGCGCACTTCTTTTATGACTGTTTCTTTTTTTATTCGAATGACACAATGCCTCAATAACAAACACGACATCAAATGATTGGTCTTTAAACATATCCAGGTTATGAAAATCTCCTGTCGTAATGTCCAAATTCCTATGTCTTTCCGCTCTTTTTTGCGCATGTACTGTCTGACCTCCTGGGATATCCAAACCGAAAAATGAAACAAGAGGATTTTGTATTGCAAGATACTCACTGTTTGCTCCCCTTCCTATTCCAAGCTCAAGTACACGTTTCGCCTTAACTGATTTCATATATGTTTCTACAACTTTTAGAGGCTCAAGAAGATCCTCTGATTTGTATCGCCCATCTCTACTTAATCCCATGTGAATAAAACCTCCCCTGCTGTGAAACAGCGTATATGCCCACCTATTAATCCGGTAATATCTTTCTACTTCTCGTATGTCTGATTTACCAGCTAGAATCAGTTGTACATCAAAGACCTCACGTATATCGGCAAGCTTTTTATTCAGCTCTTTATATGCATCTGTCATATCAGAATTATACTCTATCTATTGCTGACCTTTACCCCGTAGCACTTTTTCTGCTAGTATGTCTCCAATGCCTGCAACTCCTCAGCCAATCATAATGTCTGGCACCAACGCAAAATTGAAAGTGTAACGGGGTTTACAAACCTCATCGCCACACTGTTATAATAGACGGAATATCTCTCACATGGCAAAAAAGCAAGAGATCGCTTTCAATTCCCTGAACGTTGACTTCCCCGAGAAGGCCTACATGGCCTACATTGTGGCGCAGGAGGGAGGCCGTGGCTCCAAAGTCTACCCGCTCACACCCATCTTTTATACGCTGGACGAGGTAGCGTTTTATATCCGTGAATCGGAGGAGCATTTTCTTGAGTCTGAGGAATACTCCATCCAGGAGACAGGTCTCCTTATCCCGCTGCACAAAGACAGGCTTCTCCCCCTGAAAGAAGAATACTGGTATGGCCCGACAGAGCATTTTGACGGGCTGGACCGCATGCGTCTTTTCATGGGAATCCCACCCAAATATCAAATGTACAAACTCCTCGTCACTCCCTCAGGTATGGATGATGAGCAAAATATCTTTCTGGACGCCGTGCTGCCTGTCCTGTACTCGGCACCTGACCGACTGATCGAGGGCTTTCTCAAAACATCTGATTACCCTGTTCTTGAGTCGGCCAGAGAAGTGGCTATCTACTCGCTTGGCACGCCTTTTCGCTTCAATTGGCAGACAGAAGAAATCTCCCTTGCCTCCTACCCTCCCGAGAGCCACTCAGAACCAATCAACTAACCCTTAATAGAATAAAGATCATGAATTAAGAATTTTGATCGGATTTACGATTCAAGATTCAGGAATTACGAATTAATCACAGACTGTAGATCTTGGAAAAGAATCAATAAGGAATGGGTTTAAACTTTATAGACTTTAAAAGCTTAATGAACTCTTTAACCCGTAACCCGTTAACTCGTAACCTATTAACGGTGCATATACACATGTACCTGCGATACGTCCGGTGTCTTCTCAGAGACTATCCGGGCATCTTCTCCCGCCACTTCCCGGCAGATGGAGAGAAGACGCGGTATAGAGTAGAAAAAGAGGTCAGGGTCCGGAAACGGATCATCCTCTGTCAGGACATTAAAGACGATGCCCACTCGTGCCAGCCGCCACATCTTTGAGACGACCTGTGCCAAAAACTCGTAATTATCCATGTTTGTAAGCTTGATCGTCAGCGCCCCTGAGCAAAACGCATAGTCAAATTTGCGACGAATCCGCATGTTGAGAAAATCACCCAACAGAAATTTCTCAGACGGATATTTTTCCCGGGCCCTCTCAACCGATGTCTTATAGATATCAATACCCAGATAATCCTTCATGCCGCGCTTCCTGAGAAAAAGGGACAGATCACCTGTCCCGCAGCCGACATCAAGACAAGTACTACCTGAGATTGGCACACCTGTCAGCTCGGGAAGACGCATCATGTAGGCGAAGTTATCTTGTTTGTGATTTTTGTCCCAGCCGTCTTCCATGCCGTATTGCTCATGATACTCATCATAGAGCCTCGTGGTGAGTGCTATATCATCTTTCGTGAGTCCGCTCGTTTTCATGTTTCAATTTATTCAGCCTGACCCTGAGCAAAGAGAGAGGTCATGAGGCGTATTATATCGTAACAGTTTACACTTCTGACACGATTTCGTCATTGCGACCCCGCTTGCGGGGGAAGCAATCTCCCTTCCAAAAGATCGCCACGCCCGATGATATCGCGATGACGGTGTTATGTTGGAACTGTGAACAGTTACATTATACCCCAAATCTATCCGCGCCTTGCACTGATCAGGTATAATAAGAGCCGCAATGCCTGCCGATAAATATACAGCAGTCTGGGTCTCACACTCTTCCATCAGCGACTTTCTTGCCTGTCCGCGCGCTTATTTTCTCAAGCATATCTACCGTGACCCCCAGACGGGGCACAAGATCAAGATCACGACGCCATCCCTCACTTTGGGCCAGGCTGTGCATGAGGTATTGGACGAGATCTCGACACTCCCGACAGAGGGACGTTTCAAGCTGCCGCTGCCGGAACGGCTGGATCGGATTTGGAAAAAAGTAGAGGGAAAACGCGGCGGTTTCAGAGATACTGATGTCGAGAACACTTACAAGGAACGGGCCCGCACGATGCTGGCCCGTGTCGCGCTTCATCCGGGACCGCTTAAAAACTTGGCCGTCAAAATCAAAACCGATCTGCCCTACTTCTGGCTCTCAGAGGAAGACGGGCTTATCCTCTGCGGCAAGATTGACTGGTTGGAGTACTTGCCGGACACGGACAGCGTCCACATCATTGACTTTAAAACAGGCAAGCGGGATGAGGACCCGGCGTCTCTGCAGCTTCCCATATACCACCTGCTTGTCGGGGGTTGCCAGACTCGCCCGGCCACAAGATCCAGCTACTGGTACTTGGACAGAAATGACGAACCCACAGAACAGAAGCTCCCGGATCTCAAGACAGCCCACGCCGAAGTCCTCAAGATCGCGCGCGACATGAAGCTTGCCCGCCAGCTCGAGCGATTCAAGTGTCCGCATGGCGAGTCCGGCTGTTTTGCCTGTCGGCCGCTTGAGGCAATCCGGCGGGGAGAGGGAGAGCTTGTGGGACAAGACGAGCAGGAGCGCGACATGTATCTTCTCGATCAATCTTTGACCGACGCCATGCCGGAGAGTGAGATTATCTAGACAGTATTTGCCTTCTCCCACTTCTGGATAAGATCCAAAGATTCCTTTTCAAAATCCAAAATATTTTCGAGCTTCATCTTCCGACTAAATTCTTCATTTAATTTTGTTGCATCCGTCTTGCCTTCATAATATCCCTTTGCAACCATTTCATCTGTTTTCCGGCATCCTGAGACGATTCTTGAAATTCCCGCCCAATTAGCTACGGCCAAACACATCACGCAGCAGGTTAGGCTTTCGTAAAGTGTCGCTCCTGAGAGGTCAGTTGTCTGAAGTTTTCTACAGGCTTCCCGTATCGCTGCCGTCTCCGCGTGACTTGTCGGATCGTGGAGTACGTAACCCAAACTCAAACCTTTCGTTAATATTTCTCCATCTTTTACCACCACGGCTCCCGCCGGAAATCCGCCTTTTTCCACTGATAATTTAGCTTGATCAAGTGCGATTTTTAAAAATTCTCGATCGTCCACAACGATTATTATAGCAGAGGCTTCAAAACATGCCGGAGAGTAAGATTATCTATAAATTCAAATATCTTTCGTTTAAATGATTACCTCAGATATTGACTTTTTCCTCCTCCAGATGGATACTCTGGTACATGAGAAAAACTCTCAAAATAAAAAAGCGGATATTTATAAAACTTTCTGTTCTCTGTGTGGTCTTACTTGCGGTTGGAGGGTTTTTCCTGTATCGTTATTACCGTACATCTATCTGTCAATATTGCAACGTTTATTACCCTGCTCCACGACCTCCTATTTCTCCTTTGCCTATCACACCAACACCTACATATGAGGTGTACCCAACTATTCCGCAGCCCACAAATATTGATGAGTCAGACTGGAAAACATTTACTGTGCCCGGAAAATATACCATCAAGTATCCGCCAACTCTTAAACTAGTATTAAATGTTTGGAAAAATCCTCCAACGGATGATGTAATACATGTTGATTACCCCTCGACCCCTCCCTATTGCGATATCTATATGACAATCGATTCGCGTAAAGGCGCGTATGATCAATCTGTGGATTCATTTAAATCAGACGATCCCAACCTTGAAAAAATACCCTATGGCTACGCCTTTCATTCGACAGATACTACATGCGGTAAGAAGACTTATATCGTGACAGAGCATTTGAAAAAAGGAGATGTGGAAATAGGCCTCTCGTATTCTGAATATATGAACGAGCCTCTTTTGTACTCCGCAGTGGCCAAGACCCTTACCTTTGTACATTGATTAGTATTAATCGTATTACAAGCAGCCCTACACCCGCCCACGTCAACTTTGCAAAGGTAGGTATTGCCTGCTTTGCCATCTTTTTGGGCATAAACAGACTGAAAAACGGCGTCTCATCACCAATCTTTCTTTGGACATGGATAAGCGGGCAGTCGCCGTTGTTTACGATAAATACCAACAAACCCTCGACTGCCAAACTTACCACTGCGATAAGTAGTACAAAATCAAACTTTGCAAATACAGCGGCATAATAGAGGTATATGAGACAGAGAATGAAATACACCGCAAAAATCCCATGGAACACGCGTAGGATGAACACTTTACTCATGACTCCAGTATACAAGAGGCTTAGGAGTACAGAAGAGAAACAGGTTGTCTACAACTCCCGTACCACGACGTAGCGGAGGATCTCTGAGAAAACTTGTTTATGGTCGGGATTAAGTGTTGATTTGGCCAGAATATCCCGTGCTTTTTCCTCGTGCAGCCTGCTCTCAACACCGACTATTTCCTGGATATTGTAGCGGTCCAAAAGGTTTCGGACATAGGCAATGTCTGCTGCCTTGAGCCCCCGGCTCCCGAATATCCCGTGCAGCTTGGCACGCTCCCGGGAGTCTGCCTTTCGATAGAGATGGTAGCGCATGAGCGTCTTCTTGTTCTCACGGATGTCAGACCCGACAGGTTTTCCTATCTTCTCCTCATCTCCAAACACCCCAAGTTCATCATCTCTGATCTGAAAGACGATCCCCATTTCCTCGCCCAGCCTGTCCAGCATGACGAGTATCTCCGAGTCCAGCTTCCCGATGAGTCCGCCTACAAGAAATGGCAGCGAGAAGGAGTACTTAGCTGTCTTGTACCGATAGATTGCCAGAATCTCCGCCTCATCCGGCTCACTGCCGGTCTGGCCAAACAGTACATCTCCCATCTGGGCGTACCCCACCCGCTCCAGCTCACGCCCCATGAGCGCCATAATCTCACCGCCTTTACTATGCCCCACCAGTGCCTGCCCCAGGCACTCCAGCCCCATAAATATGGCAATATCCCCGATGCTTATCGCCTGAGACTGTCCGTAGTGAAGCGGTACAGAGGCCTGCTTTTTGCGGCCCTCAAGCGTATATTGCACATGCATTGCATCCGCGCCCCGCCTCGTCTGGTCATTGTCCATAATATCGTCATGCACAAGAAGCGCCATATGGGTGAGCTCCATTGCCATGGCAGCGTCAAGTACCCTATCCGTGATTTTCCGGCCGGAGAGTTCGAAGCCGAATATAACAAACATACCGCGAAGCATCTTTCCGTCTCTCGCCATTGCCTCCAGCCTGTCAATGGCATCCGAGGCACCTGTCTGATCCTCCCGCAGACGCTTGGTATGAAAGTATTTACGCATGCGGGCGGTGAGAAGTTTTTTACGCTCCGCGATAAGCTTGGCAAGGACGGGCTTTTTCTCTACCATATGGCACACATTATACCACTGTACGTCGCATCTCCTGAGGGGAGAGATTTTTATACTTCTTCTTCCCCCACTTGACGAAGTTCCAGAAGCGCTCATGGAAGAAGTAGATGAGAGTGTTGATGGCAAATGACCAGCCTGCTACCTGGGCGGCAAGGGAGAAGGAATGAGTCAGAAAAAGCGCGATGAGATAGTTGGAAATTACGATAAGCAGTCGATAGGAAACGGTTTTTATGACAGATCTCGTATTTGATTCTTTATACATATAGTATTATTTACTATAGCAGGAAAATCCCCGCTTCATCTGCTATAATGCGCGGATGAGTAACAAGGAAGCCTATAGCAAGCTGATATTCTTCGGGCAAAACCCTACCACCCAGGCATATAAGAGGGCATTTAACTCTCTCGTAAATTTGCGCTCTGCACATTTGAGGGAAGACGGGGCACCGGAGAGCTTGGTAGAGCAGACACAGGCAAATCTCACCTTGGCCAATGCGACGTTTAGAAAGGCATTTGTCATGGCAGAAGATGTGGGGACAGGAATATACGTTGGCTATGGATTTCTGGATAATCCCCACGACCCCGGTGAAACAATTGTTTTCAGCCATGCTTATGTTCAGCCTCCGCACAGAGGAAAAGGAGTCTTCAGCACCATTGTTGCAGGCATTGAACAGGCAGCAGTGGAACTTGATTACGGCCGAATCATAGGAAGCACAAGAAACCCTCATCTCGCCCAGGCCATGCAGAGACGGGGGTATGATATCGAGAATAGACATCTGGACGGCAGTATAGACCTTGTAAGGCATCTTCCTACAGCTTGGTATAGACCTGTAAGTCTCCACCGGATACGTTTCTAGCTTTTCTTGATGCAAAATTACTACAGTTTGGCATTACTTTGCCTATTTTGGCGGTAAAATCCTTCTCGCAGTTATTCCTTACGTGAGGTAGGGTAGGTGGAGATAGCCAGTGCCAGCGCCACAAACATCAGAGATACATCACGAAACACCACCGAAAATGCCCAGACATTGAAAACTACTATGCCGCCGAGCATCGCAGCGGCGATCGCCGCCGACCAGAGCAGTTTCTTGCCGCTCAGTATCCAGCCGGCCAGGACGATCTCAAAGATGCCAAAGCCCAGAAGGAATGTCGTGGGCGGCATGATGTAACTGAGAAACTGAGGCAGGAAATCTATCCAATTGCCGGGAGACATAATTGCGCCGACCCCGGCATAAAAAAAGGCAAAAGCCAGACTCAGCCTCAGGAGGAAAAAGACAATTTTTCCCCGTTTCATGCATATAGCGTACCCGGTTTCTGCCGATCTTGCAACTCATCACAGTCCTCATAATCTTAATCTCCACTACAACAACGTTCCCATACAAAACTCTATCGCTATGTAGTGATAGAGTTTTGTATGCACATATTAATAATTCACCTCACGCATGTCATTCTGATCCCACTTAGCGGGAGAAGAATCTTTCAAGTTATATGTAAAATCCGTGCGCCACCGCTAAAGCTTTAGCGACACGCGGTCTGGATACAGCTCTCAGGGCGGGACAAAGTCTTCGTAACATTAGTAAATAAAATTAAATTGCAGGTTCAGGAGGAGGACGTGGTATTACTTGTAGATTTTCTCCCAGGGGAATTCAGATCTACCGAAATGGCCGTAGGCGGCAGACTTTTTGTATAGGGGCCGGCGAAGATCGAGCCCCTCGATAATCCCCTCGACAGATGTATCCAGAAGTCCTTTGACAAAGTCCCGCATCGCGCTACCTGACACTTTCTCCGTCCCAAATGTCTCCACTTCCTGCATGAGAGGACGGCGGGCGCCGATGAAATAGGCGAGACGGACCTCAGCCCGTTCTGCCAACCCTGCCGCGACGATATTCTTGGCAATATAGCGCGCCGCATAAGCGCCTGAGCGATCCACCTTACTTGGGTCCTTGCCGCTGAAGCAGCCGCCACCTACCCGCGCATAACCGCCATATGTATCTACGACGATTTTGCGTCCCGTCAGACCTGTATCCGACGCCGGCCCGCCTGTATGCCAGACACCCGTCCCGTTGACAATGAGGCTTTTCTCCGGGACGGAAAATCCGTACCTTTCGAGCACCGGCAGCACAACTTTCTTGTACAAATCCGCTTTGACATCGGCAAGTTCCACCTCTTCACTGTGCGGCACAGCCAGGACTACAGCCGTCACGCCGAGCGGCTTACCGTCTTGGTATGAGACGGTTACCTGGCTCTTGCCGTCCGGCCGGAGATAGGGGATTGTCTTTTTCTCCCGCGCCGTATCGATCGCCCGAGTCAGCCCGTGTGCCAGCATGATGGGCAGCGGCATCAGCTCCCGTGTCTCGCGACAGGCATAGCCAAACATCATTCCCTGATCCCCTGCACCCTTTTTCTTGACTCCCCGCGCAATTTCCCGCGACTGTTCGTGTACGCCAACAGTTACCGGTGAGTGATCTGAGAAATGGTATACCTCCTCCGTGTAACCAAGTCTTCTGATTTCCTGCCTCGCGATTTTCTCATAATCCACAGATGCATTAGCGGACACCTCGCCCACGACAAAGAGATTGTCATACGTGGCCATTGTCTCGACAGCTACGTGTCCATCGGGATCCTGCTTGAGGACAGCGTCAAGCACGGCATCTGATATCTGGTCGCATATCTTGTCGGGATGGCCGGCACAAACTGACTCTGACGTAAACGTCGAAGTTTTCATATCATCCATAACCCTCTGCATCTTCCCTCTCGTCTTTTCAGCCTGCCTGTCGGCAGACAGGTACTATTCCCTCCAAAGGCCGGCAGGCGTAGCGCGACGCGAGGGGCGATTGCCGGAGGGTTGTTCTGCATTGCAGAACAAAAAAACTCCCATACGGGAGGAGGTTCAATTGTTTGTCCCTTGACGAGCTTGGGACCACATCTCCTCCCGGTATTAGCACCGCGACCCACCCATGGGCTCGGTTGCTGGGTAGATCAAAGAGCCGGAGCTCTCCCTACCACTCGCAATGTATTTTCTTTACTATATATAGTTTATCTGTCTTTTGCAATATACGTCTGTGCTATACTCTGCCTATGAAACTCACCACCCTCTGTTATGTCCGCACCAAGACGCATACTTTGATGCTACACCGCGTCAAGAAAGACCGCGACATCCATCGGGGCAAATGGAACGGCCTTGGCGGCAAGATGGAGCAGGGGGAGACTCCTGAGGAGTGCGCCATACGCGAGATTTATGAAGAGTCGGGACTCACGGTAACTGCACCCATTCTTAAGGGCCTTCTCCTTTTCCCGATGTTTGACGGCATTGAAGACTGGTTTGCCTTTGTCTACATCGCATATGACTTTTCAGGTGAGCTAAGAGAGTCGGATGAAGGGGCGCTCTCCTGGATCCCACATCCAAAACTTCTTGATCTTCCCCTCTGGGCGGGTGATCACTCATTTCTTCCCTTCCTTGACAAACCGGGCTTCTTCTCCGGCAAATATATCTATCGGGGCGATAACCTTATCGACTATTCACTTACTCATACCCTGGAGGGGGGCCTGCCCCTCCGTAGCCCTAAGAACAAAGCAGGGCCAGCACCCAAAATTAAGGCGAAGGGGGGTGACACGCATGGCAGATAAACAGACGGAACTACCGGGGCAGCTAGCGGTCAATGTCAATTTGGAGACAACTCCGATTTTCTATACAGACAATGTATTTATGTCAGCCAATGAAGACGGCATCGTGCTGGACGTCGGACAGAAGCTTTCCAACACCAATCAGGTCAGGATTGTTACAAGAGTCGGCATGAGCCGACCACACGCCAAAAAATTCATTCAGGAAATGGGCAAGCTCCTGGCAATGACAGAGGGCCACCTCCAGTCAGGAGAGAAGAAAAACTAACAATTCAGATAATAGATTCAGAGCTGATATACTAAAGCAGTACAATGTCATCAGAATACATTGAGTCGTCTATATCTCAGATCAAAGGAAGAGACTTGAGGTATACGCCGCAGTTTCTAGTCATGCTGGCCCCCAATATATTGCATCCCGGCAAGCTTGCCGCAAATATACGTCATCCTGTACATGAAGTGCTTCACACAAACCACAAACAGTACCCAGTGGATATGCAAGAGGGGGTAGAATATCATATAGTGGAACACAGACTTTTTAACAAATTAGTAACAGTAGATATTGTTCGCCAAGTTCAGTTGGCCGAGGGATTTATACCAAGAATAAAGCAGTTATTTGACAGGAGTTTTTATTATGGACACGCAGGATTTTTTCCGCAACCGTTTAAACTTACAAATAGAACATTTGTGAAAGAAGGATTTGATCAAGAAGAACATAATCAAAGAGTACTTTTGGACGCGTACACTAAAAGCAATTTTTACAGAACTTAATCTTTAAAACTTCACATACTCAATCTTGGTTACACTTCACGTTGACTTTATATCGATAGGTCCTCTTCAATTTTTTTCTAACCTTTTTTTCCGATCCATTTGTTCCCTGTCCAGCATATCAAGCATTATGTCCTGGTCTTTTTTCAATGTTTTCAACATCTTTCCATGCTCATTCAAAATCTTTCCATGTTAATCAAGGGTTTTCTTTATTGGGTCGAGCTTCTCATCAAGCAGCTTCGAAATTTGATCAAGATTAGTGTTTTGCATAGTTAATACATCCTAATATTCGCATGTCTCAATGTCAACCATTATTAACTGGATCAATCCGGTAGCAACTGTTTAGCCTCAAAATTATATCATCATGACATGACTTCGCTGCAGCATATATCACTTCTCCTTATGCCCATACCCTTACTCATTTTTTGGGCGTGGGAGTTGTCTGGCAATTCAAAGAATACAAAAAGCGGCAGCTCTACCAGCCTATCCTTCTCAAAGGGTTCCATCTAGAAGAACTACCCTTACCCCTATTTGCTGTCGGGTATGGATACTTGAGTTCATCTGAAAGTTTTGCAGTAAGTCCCACTTTTAGTTTCTCTGCCAAAAGATGCGCACGATTCAACTGTTGATCTGCAGGACCAGTGAAGTTCCAAAAAGTTCTGGCATACTCATCATATTCTCCCGGAGTCTTTCCCGGTTCAGCCCAATTTACACTCGTACTTACGACTATTGAACCTATCCCTTTCCATTCACCATAAGTTTGTGTATAGACTTCGCCTCCATTTTCCCTTAGTATATATTCCACGCCTCTGACCATGTCTCCTCTCTCACCGTAAGATCTTACAAAATTGTTTACCGCTTCGTCATCCGGGGTAGCAAATCCCTTTACATACTCTACCGGAAAACCCTTAGGATTCCACTTATCTTTCATGCCTACATACTAGCATATACCTACTCATTCTGCAACGCGCGTGTTAAATAGAGTGACTAAATCGGCAATAGTTGAATCTTCTACCCCACCACATGATGCTTCTCTATGAGGATTACGTAGTTGAGGACGGCGAGCATGATGATATTGACGGCAAGTGCCAGGATAGCAAGAAACGGCGTCTCGTAGAAGACAAAAAACTCAGTTAAGAAGATGGAGATAAAGATGGAGATTCTGAAATACCGGTAAGCCTCATATTTTGATTTCCGCATGATCCAGATGCCACCGATGACAAAAAATCCTGCGACAAGAGATGAGATCGTCTCTCCCCACTCATGAAAGGCAATTGTCTTGTGCAGCAGTAAAACGTAGCCTGAGAAGGCAACGTTGGCAAGAAACTGCAGGACGAGAAAGGCGATAACGAACTTGATCACCGGCTGCCATTTGGCAAGACGGAGATACGTAGCCCGAAGCAGACGCCGCACCCGCATCATGAAGCTCGGCGGACCGGACGGCGTCGACTCTATTTCCGCCAAAAGGTGTATCATCGACCGGACGATGGGATCACTCGGGTCTGCGTGTTTGAGATACTCGACGGCCTTTTTCTCCTCCTCTACATCGAGATCGTTGACCACTGCCTCCCGAACCATGTCAAGTGCGTTGACCAGATACTCTTTCTGCGAGATGCGCTTGTATTTGGGAAGGAAGCGGGAGAAGAGAAAGATCGCCACAAAAATAACGTAAATGAGAGCAAACGTCGGTTGGAAGAAGTAGTTGTTGTCCCGCGTGATAAATTTGCCAAGCTCATCGATGAATGCCCCAAAGCCGATTCCCCCCAGCACCGCGGCCGCGTTCATGGCATTGCGACTAAGAAATGACAGCAGGATCATAATGGCAATCATCATGAAGAAGCCGCCCCAGAGCATATGCGCGATATGCAGCGTACCACCCCCGAGCTGCGGATAACCGGTGACTTTAAGAAACAGTCGTATAACCAGGATTGAGACAACGGCTGCGACCAGAAAATTCTCCTGGTAATCATCCGCTTCAAGGTTGCGCAGGAACAGGTCTTTGAACATCTTCCCGTATTATAGTACACTACGAGACACATGCGAAAGTCAGCCACTGATTTATTTGCAGCACTTCGGACATGGCGTAACACAGTTGCCGAGAGTCTGCACCGTGAGCCATACATGGTACTCCAAAATGCCGTGCTTCT
>JAKAMH010000023.1 GCA_021813005.1 bacterium | reverse complement strand
TCACTCTGTCCATCTGATCCTTGTGGCTGATCACATCCCTCGCCTCATTTCCGATGCGTTGCTTATGAAAATCGACCTTGAAGAGATCTTGTATGACGTGTTGCCGCTTGATATGGCGTGGGTCAGTGGATGTTTTCATCCTGGATTAGTTTTGTTTTGACTTCTTTTCCTGCAGTACTTTTTTGCCTTTGTAAAAACCACAACTTTGGCAAACGACATGCGGGAGAATAATATTTCCGCACTGTGAGCAAACTGTGCTGGCCGTGGAAGCAAGTGAGATGCTGGCCCGTCTTTTGCCCTGGCGTTGCCTGGAATGTCTTTTCTTCGGTTCTGATGCCATAGGGAGTATTGTAGCCGATTTAGCCGTGTCTTGCAAGAGCACTGCTGTTTAAGTAAGATAAAGAGATATGTTTCGACGTATTCCCAAAAATGTCGTGGTGCTTGGCCTTGTCAGCTTCTTTAATGATGTTGCCTCTGAGATGATTTATCCTATTGTACCGATCTTTTTGACCAGCATTCTTCATGCACCTGTGGCTGTTGTAGGACTTATTGAAGGTATTGCTGAGGGCTCGGCGAGTATATTTAAATTTATTTTCGGTTATCTATCAGATAAAACCGGTAAGAGAAAGGGGTTTGTTATCTCAGGTTATGCGTTTGGTGCGCTTTCGAAGCTTCTCATCGGTCTCGCCTCTGTCTGGCCGCTTGTACTGCTTGCCAGGTTCATCGACAGGCTGGGAAAGGGGCTGCGAACTTCGCCAAGGGACGCCATGCTACTTCAAAGTGCCAGCCCCACCAACCGAGGCTTTATTTTTGGCTTCCACCGGGCGCTCGACTCCCTGGGGGCTGTTATCGGACCGCTATTGGCACTTTTGCTTCTTGATATGTACCGCGAAAACATGCGGACGATTTTTTTTATTGCTTTCATACCTGCCGCTGTCGCTGTTGCCCTCATTATTTTATTTGCCCGGGAGAAAAAACAGGAAAACCAGAAAAAACTTCCGCCGCTCCGGGAGATGTTCCGGTGGAAACACCTTCCCAAACCATTTCTCTGGTTTTTTCTCATCAGTATCCTCTTCACTTTGGGAAATAGTTCGGATGCGTTCCTGATCCTGCGTGCCAGGAGTCTCGGTTTCACCGTTACGCTTGCCGTTCTGACGTACGTACTCTATAACGTTTCACAAACCATCTTTGCTACTCCCGCCGGACAACTGGCTGACAGGATAGGAGCCAGGCGGGTTTACGCGGCAGGGCTTCTCATTTATAGCCTTGTTTATCTGGGATTCGGCCTTATCAGCCATCCGTTTTGGATCTGGTTTCTCTTTCCTATCTACGGTCTCTACATCGCCTTTACAGACGGCGTCTCCAAAGCGTATATTGCGGATTATGTAGACCAGACAAATGCCGGCTCGTATTTTGGCATTTACCAGACAGGTATCTCTCTTGCCGGGTTTCTTGCCTCAGTCATCGGAGGCGTTCTTTGGAGCACCTTCTTTCCGGCAGCAACCTTCTATTTCGGCTCTCTTCTGGCATTTCTCGCCTTCCTCATGCTTCTTGTCGGCAAGTTTCGCTACCACGTCTGATCAGGCCGCAAGGGAGTGGAATTGTATAAGGTAATCTCTGCTCGAGTTTGCAACTAATTCCGTTCTTTTCTTCCTCAACCCAGAGGTATTCTGTTCAAACCGATTGAAGTAGTCAATAGCATCATTGTAGATTGCTTGCTCTTCAGCTGGTAGCTGGTTCCATTTATACAGTGCATATTTTATGGCTTCCGGATCGCCTCTCATGTATCCGACACGGAAGTCTTTGGGTCCATCACCCACTCGCTTTTGTCTTGCTAAAAATACCCACGCCATAACGGTTGCATCAGATGGATCAAAGGGATTTAGCCACTCTCCCGTTGCGTCATGGATAAGCGTCATATACTCCAGTGCGTTTCCCGGCATGAATTGGGCGCCGATTGCACCTCCGCTTTCATTCTCGGGTCCGCCCTTACCGGAACCTGGAATATTATCCGGCTCATAGCTCAGCCCTGTATTTTGTTGAAGCAGTCTGCATAACGCCGGGAGCGATGTCTCCCTTTGAGAAGAGTACTTGCCGGACAATTGTGATTTAGCCTGGAATTCACCAATGAATGTAAATCCTCTTGTCTCCTGCATGAAGAGCTCAGCCATACCTCCGGGATTAATCATAAAATTTGTCACATCCATAGTTTCTAAGGTATC
This sequence comes from bacterium, assembly GCA_021813005.1. Lineage (GTDB taxonomy): Bacteria > Patescibacteriota > Microgenomatia > Levybacterales > UBA12049 > JAKAMH01. The sequence continues at coordinate 10,383 of JAKAMH010000023.1, read as the reverse complement.
CGGGGGAAGAACCCCTGCTTTTATTTGTTCATTAATCTCGTCCCTCAGCTCACCCTGCGCAAAGAGTGATTTAATTATTTTTTTCGCGCGCTCCTCGTTGTCAAGGCAGATAGCAAGCATCTCTGTACTTATCCCGTTTTCCTGTGCCCAGGCAATATGAGCCTGGTCACAGGGCATAACTCCCTGACTCTCGAAATAATGATTTTGCCTGAGATTGAAGCGAAGCTGCATGAGTTGCCTTCGTTGATCTTCGAATGCCAAGACCGATAATCCCTTATCTATTTCATCCAGTGTTATACTCTCCTGTGGTTTACTCCGAAGCTCATTAACATAGGCTTTTTCCATGTTTTGCCGAACAGTATTTTTTGTCGAACCGTCTTCCATAAACGGCGGCGTCTCCAGTATTTTTTCAAGCCGCGTTAGATAGACTGGTATATCAGGTGTCGGTGTGTGAGGTGATACTTCCGGAGCTTTTGGTTGTGCTAGAGGCTCTACAGGTGGTAGTGATGAAACAGAATCGGGATGGGAAACAGAATCTATGACATGTTTCGCAAGGGAGACCGCTCCGTCAACTCCCATTGCTGCGGCTAGGCTCCCACCAATAATTTTAAGGGTATCTCTTCGTGTTTTGGGCTGTTCCAGTATTCTGCTTATTCTACTGGATGTTTTTCTTGCGGCGCGGCCGATGTTGATTACTTGACTTGTGTCGACAATGCTTTCCCGATAATCAATTTTTAGAGGTTTTCTTTGGGAGCTTTCTGATAATTCAGCCATGAATTTAGTGTAGCATACCGATGCAGTACTTAGTCGGGAGAAATTGCCTGCTCCGCAAAATCCTTTATTTCTTTTTCCAGGCTGGGATACTCACTGAGGCGTGAGAAGACGTGGGATGCCTCTTTTCTGGCTTTCTCAATCAGCGCGAAGTCGGAAAACGTGGCAACCTTAAGCCTGGGTAGGCCGTGCTGGACAGTGCCGTACATATCTCCCGGACCGCGAAGCTTGAGGTCAAGCTCGGCCAGTTCCGCTCCCGAGTGTGACTGTTCTAATGATTTTAATCTAGTTTTTGTAGCCTGATTGTCAGATTCGGTGAAAAGCAGGCAGTACGATTGTTTATCACTCCTGCCGACCCGGCCGCGAAGCTGGTGCAGCTGAGCCAGGCCAAACCGTTCTGCAGCCTCGATCATGATGATAGTGGCATTGGGGATATCTATTCCCACCTCGACAACAGGAGTGGCGACCAAAATAGCAAACTTCTTTTGCCTGAACTCTGTCAGAATTTTGTCTTTTTCCTTTGCTTTCATCCGTCCGTGCAAAAGCCCAAGTCGAATCTGCGCTTGACCGGCTTGTTTCTTAAATACCTGCTGGCTCAGACGCTCATATTCCTTGGTAGCCGCCTTTACCGTTGTCATGTTTTCAGACTCTTCGATAAACGGACAGATGATAAACGCCTGAGACTTAGTATCAGTAATTTGCTTTCTGATCCAATCGTATGCCCCCTGACGCTTCTCAGTGGGCACCAGCCACGTCTTAATGATCTTACGTCCCATTGGCATGTCAGACAGGTAGGACACGTCCAGGTCTCCATACATGGTTAAGGCGACGGTACGTGGGATGGGAGTGGCCGTCATGACCAGAATGTGGGGGCTGACACCTTTTTGTCTCAGCTCACCCCGTTGCTTGACACCAAAACGCTGTTGCTCGTCTATGATGACCAAACCAAGATTTTTAAACTGTACGCTTTTTGCAATTAGGGCGTGGGTGCCGACCAGGATGTCAAAAGCCGCATTTTTTGCCTTTTTACTGCCCGTTTGCAAAGAGACATTTACTCCGTATGGCGCAAGGAGGTCATGTATTGTTTTGAAATGTTGTTCGGCAAGTATTTCGGTTGGGGCCATAAAGGCTGTCTGCAAGCCATTTAGGAATGCCAGGTAGGCTGTTATGGCGCCGACAACGGTTTTGCCGGATCCGACATCTCCCTGCAGCATTCGGTTCATGGGCTCAGTCCTTGTCACGTCCTGAAAAATGTCGGCTATTGCTGCTTTTTGCGAACCGGTGAGCCTAAACGGGAGATTGTTGATAAGCTGGTCGAGACGTTTCTGGTGTGGTTTTTCTGTCAATTTAATTCCCTTGTTCTTTTCTTTCCACTGTCTGCGGCGGGCTAAGGCTCCAAGTTGTAGGAGAAATAGCTCATCAAATCCCAGGCGTTCCCGAGCCCGGGCAGCCTGCTCAAAGGAATCGGGAAAATGCACCTGTTTGACGGCCTCCGACAGTGCCAAGAGATTTTCTTCACGGATGATGTTTGCCGGTAAATAGTCTTCTATCTCCGCGATGTGTTTAGATAGCAGGTTATATACCTGCCGCCTTAGCCATTTTGAAGAAACTCCCCGTGTCTCAGGGTAGACCGGTACCAACCGGCCTGTGTGGATGACTTGGCTGTCTTTGTCGTAGAGCACTTCAAACTCGGGTGACTGGATGGTAAGCGTATTTCTAAATTTTTCCACCAGGCCGGACGCGGACATATTGTCTCCTTCGTGGATAGACCGGGTGAGAAACGGTTGATTGAACCAGGAAAGTTCGATACTGCCTGTGTCATCCGTGAGAATTGCCTTTTGGATAGTTCGGAAACTTGAACCTTTTAGATACTGGTTTTTGATAGAAAGTATCCGTCCCTGTACAGTGACGGTTTCTCCGGCTTGTACACTCCCAATCCGGGCGGTAAGTGAATAGTCAACGTATCTGTTTGGTAGATGAAAGAGAAAATCACGGAAAGTGTGAATATGGAGTTTGGCTAGCCTGCCGGCGTACATCTTAAAGACGCGGCCACCGTCACTAATCGGAGATTGTAGTATCATACAGATTTAGCGAAGCGCGAGATATGGGAGAAATGTCGCAAGAATTAGCGCGATAGAGGAAACTGCGACGATAATCGTCCAGACTCTTTTATGTTTTTCAAAGTTGTTCATAAACCGATTATAACAAATATCTTCAAGTGTGGAAACGGTAGTAGCGTGTTTTGCCTATTTGGACTATGTGGTCAGTCTCTTTTGGGATGGGATAATCTGCATCTCTTACTTGTCTACCGTCCACTCGGACGCCGCCCTGCTCTATAAGACGCCTTGCCTCGGATCTACTTTCGACAAGAGAAGCGTCCGTGAGAAGTGCCAGCAGACTAAGCGGCGAAGTTTCAGGATAAATTCTGGTTGGGATATCCTCAGGCGCCTCACCTCTCTGTACAATACTTTGGAACGCTTTGGCAGCATCATTTGCCGCTTCCGCTCCGCAGAGTTCAGAAACAATGGCGTCTGCCAAATGTTTTTTAATCTCCATCGGGTGGGCACCATTTCGCAGCTCATCCTCAATTTCTGCTACTTCCTTAAGCGCTAGGTTTGTGGCAAGCCTAAAGTAAACTGTAATAAGCACGTCATCGACGGCCATAACTTTGGCGTACATCTCACGCGGCTTGTCGTCCAGCCAGATGGCGTTCCCCCATGACTTGCTCATCTTCCGGCCGTCTGCTCCCTCGAGGATGGGAGTGGTTAAAATATATGATTCTTTAGCGCGCCTTGTCTTCTGAAGCGTCCGTCCGGCCTGCATATTAAACGTCTGGTCAGTACCGCCGATCTGCAGGTCCGTGTCCATCATATAACTATCATACCCTTGCATGATCGGATAGAGGGTCTCATGGAGACCGATACGCTTGCCCTCGCCCAGTCGTTTTTTGATCAATTCCCGGCTGATGAAGTCGCCCAGTGAGAACTCCTGTGTGAGACGCACGACATCTTCAAATGTGAGCTTCTTTAGCCACTCAGAGTTGTAACGGATTCTGATTTTGGAAAAATCAAGTATCTTTTCTGCCTGTTTTTTGTATGTCCGGAAGTTTTCTTCGATCTCCACAGAGGTTAGTGCCGGTCGTTCAGTATCTTTGTCAGACGTGTCACCGATGAGCGCCGTGAAGTCACCAATAAGAAAAGTGACGTTATGTCCGAGGTCGGCAAATTGCTGCAATTTGCGCAGTGGCACGGTATGTCCAAGGTGGATTCTGGTACTTGTCGGGTCAATACCAAAGTAGACATTCAATTTTTGCCCCGTGTTAAGCGCGATCTTCAGCTCTTTTTGTCCCGGAATGATATTGGCGACTCCCCGGGTGAGAACTTCGTCGACAGCTATCATGATACCCTCAAGTATAGCATATTGCCCACGTGGTATTGTGCAAAATGGTGTAGAATTGCTATACTTAAGATCGATCTATGGTAGATTACGGTCAGCGCAGCCACAAAAGGACACGGACTCGTCTGCGAAAGAAGCATAAACTTCCTATTCCGCTCGATTTTTCAAATATTTTTGTTCTCGATCGGATCGTTAAAATCGCTTTTTTTGGTCTCCTTACCCTTATTATCCTCATTCCGGCACTTTTTCTTTGGTACGGCCGTGATCTACCTTCCCCCGGAAAAATAGTTGTTTCCAAATACGGCAATGCGACGCGTATCTATGACCGTTCCAGTACGCTTCTTTATTCAGTCTACCAGGACGAAAACAGAACCTACACCAAGCTGGCCGACATTCCCGTCAATCTACAGCATGCAACGATTGCGATTGAGGACAAGGATTTTTACAACAACAAAGGTTTTTCGCCGATTGGCTACGTGCGTGTTCTGTGGAATTTTGTCCGGGGGCGTGGACTGGGTGGGGCCTCGACAATTACGCAGCAGCTTGTCAAAAATGTTCTGCTTTCCTCTGAACGGACAATACCGCGTAAGATAAAGGAACTTATCCTTTCGGTTCAGATAGATCAACGGTTCAGTAAGGACCAGATTCTCGAGATGTATTTCAACAACATTCCCTACGGCGGAAGTTCGATCGGTGTTGAGGCGGCGTCGGAGATGTATTTTGGTAAGAAAGTGAAAAATCTCGATCTGGCACAGTCAGCCTTCCTTGCCGGGCTAGTCCAGGCACCGAGTCTTTACTCTCCCTTTAGTGGACACAAGTACTACCTGGCACGTACACAAGCAGTGCTCAAACAGATGGTAAATGACAAATATGTGACACAACCGGAGGCGGATAAAGCGTTGGCGGAAATAAAAAATTACCAATTTACACAGAATAACGCGACGGGAATTAAAGCGCCTCATTTTGTCATGTATGTGAAGGAGCTTCTTGCCAAACAGTTTGGCGAGAAAATGGTTGAATCAGGGGGGCTGCAGGTTACCACAACACTAAGTTATGATATAGAGAAGCATGCAGAGGATATCGTTGACCAGGAGATAAGCAAATTGGGAGCTTATAATGTCTCAAACGGTGCGGCGGTGGTCATGGACCCAAAAACGGGCGAGATCTTAGCTATGGTTGGGAGTAAAGACTACTTTGATACGAAAAATGACGGTAACTTTAACGCAGCGCTGTCGCATAGACAGCCGGGGTCATCTCTCAAGCCGGTGACGTATGCCGTTGCCTTTGAGAAGGGTTATACGCCCGGCACGATGGTAATGGACGTGCGGACGGACTTTAAGCCGGATGACGCAACGCCTGACTATATGCCTGTCAATTATGATGGGAAGTATCGCGGGCCTGTGCAACTTAGGTTTGCGCTTGGTAACTCACTCAATATTCCGGCAGTCAAAATGCTTGCCAGAGTCGGTATTAAGCCGGTCATGCAGCTTGGCTATGAGATGGGCCTTGAGAATTGGCAGCCGACCCCTGAGAACCTGAAAAGTGTCGGATACTCACTTGTTCTGGGGGGACGTGAAGTAACCTTGTTGAATGAAGCAACTGCCTACAGTGTTTTTGCCGACCAGGGAGTACATCATGATCCTGTCGCGATACTGAAAGTGACCGACAGTCAGGGCCATGTGCTATACCAGTACAAACCAACCCAGGGGCAGAAGCTGCTGCCGCCTGAGATAACTTTCCTTATCTCTCATATTTTGCTGGATAACAATGCCAGGATGGCTGAATTTGGACCAAATTCCTGGCTTGTAGTTCCCGGGAAGACCGTTTCCGTTAAGACGGGAACGACAGATGACAAACGGGACAACTGGACGGTTGGCTATACGCCGTCGTACGTAGTGGGTGTCTGGGTGGGAAATAATGACAACTCGCCCATGAACCAGGCAATCGCGTCCGGTATTACCGGCGCCTCACCGATCTGGAACAAGATCATGACATATGTCCTCAAAGGTAAACCGGACGAACCTCCGCAAAAGCCCGACAATGTCATTGCCATGCAGATAGATTCTCTTTTTGGAGGTCTGCCATATAAGGGGCAACCGACCCGTTCAGAGTATTTTGTTAAGGGGACGGAGCCGACGGCTGTCTCGCCTGTCTACCAGGAAAAAGACGGAAAGACATACTATGTTATTCATGAGGATGACCCAATCTCCACAGACGGCAAAAACAGATGGCAGGAAGGCATAGATGCCTGGATAAAAGAGAATCACTCAGCAGCCGATCAGGAGTGGTATCCGCCTGAAGACGTGGTAAAGCGCGTTTCAGGCGCAACGGCGCTGTCCTCGCCTACTCCGACAGCTTCGCCGGGTGGAGACACGCCTACCCCAACCGACTCACCTACCCCGACGCCGTAACTACTTCTTGGGGAAAATATGCAGTTGGCTGCGGAGGCTCTGGAAAATTTTTTCTCGGATCGCCGTCACCTCTTCTGTGGTTAAGTTCTTCTCATCACTTTGGTACTCAAGGTGAAATGTGCGGGTGTCTCCATACCTGTCAAGCAGGCTGAGGTGACGGATGAGTGGACTTTGCCTCTGTATGACACTTACGATAGCCTCGTAGGAGGTGTCCTCCGGTACTTTGAGCGCTATATCTTCAACTATCGGCGGATATTTACTTACTTTTTGGTAGGCTTTCCTGGTAGTGGCGTGTTTGGCCAGAAGTTCAAAATCGAGTTCGAAATCCAGGACAGAATCTGAAAAAACTTCGATGTTTCCGCAATTTTGCTCCTCAAGGATAACCGACGCTCCTATTCCACCCGCGCTCAGTGGTACAAACTGCAGTTGTCGTATGCCAAAATCTCTTGCCAGTTGCTCTATAATTCCCTTACCGTCTTGGAAGTTAATTTGGGGAGCGGCCATGAGTCCTCCCAGACGGAGCAAGTGGCGGGGTAGATCTCCAGTCTGCTTTTCATAAATATTGGCTATCTCAAAAAGGCGCATATCCTCTCGTTGTTTGTTTTCACGCATGACGGCGAGAAGACTTGGGACCAGGGTGCGCCGCATATAGGCCATGTCAGAGCTCAGCGGATTGGCAAGTGCCAGGGCACTTTCTATCCGTCCCTCGTATATTTCCTCAGGGACCATAGAATAGGTATAAACCTCGGTAAACCCCCAGTATTTGAGCATTTCTTTGGCGCGCTTCTCCCAGTAAAAAATACTGTCCTCCGGATTGTACGCCCGCAGAGTGGTCGCCTGCGGCAGGCGGCTTGGGATGTTGTGGTAGCCGTAAACGCGGGCAATTTCCTCGATTAAGTCTTCCGGAATGCCAATATCAGCACTGCGAAAGGAGGGAACCTCTGCCCTAAGCACCTCTCCACTGACCCCGACCGGAAAGCCAAGACGTCTCAGTATCTCTGCTGCCTCAGAAAGTGAGACGGGTGCCCCGATGGTAGCCTGTACCTGCTTTTCACTTACCGAGACGGTCTTGGTCTTCGGCTGGTTTGGGTAGATATCAATGATGTCCGACACAACTTTACCGTCGGCGAATTCTAGATAGAGACTGATGCCATAGAGTAGCGCCTCCAAGGCGAGTTCCGGATCAATCTGCTTTTCATTCAACTGGGCAGCCTCAGTCCTGATGCCGAGCGCCATGGATGTTTTTCTGATGTGGTGTGGCTCATTATTGTCAATGAAAAAAACTATACGTTTTGTTTCGTCGGTTACAACGCTGTTGGCAAGTCCCATAATACCGATTAGGTCAACGATCTCGTCATTTTCATTTTCGGCTACAATATCTCCCCCCGGCAGGCTATGCTGTTTGCCGTCAAGTGTGATGATAGTTTCTCCTCTTTTTGATTCTCTGATTTTTAGACTCGTTCCGCCCAATCTGTCATAGTCAAAAACATGAGTCGGATGTCCGATTGTCCGCATTACATAGTTGGTAATGTCGATAATATTGTTAAGGCTTCTGATGCCGGTTGCCTCAAGCCTGTCCTGTATGAGCGCCGGTGATTTTCTGACGGAAACATCCAGTACCACGGCGGTAATCCTGTTTACCAGAGAACTGTCATTAATGATGGTTAGCGGGACTTTTTGCCCGGATGGTTTTTGCGGCAGAGGGAGTTTGGGTGGAATAAACTCTGCTTTGATATCAAATTCGGCCAGCACGGCACCCGCTTCGCGCGCCAAACCTACGACAGATGCCAGATCCGGTCTGTTTGTCGTTATCTCAATGTCGTAAAGGTGATCATTTTTCCACTTCTCAACCCGCTCCACAGAGACGCTCGTCAGAGAGAGTGCTTCGGCTATTTTTTTTGCCGGTGCTTCGGTTTTAAGATATTCTTTAAGCCAGCTATCTAAGATTTGTATATTCATAAGACTTGTTAACGGGTTAACGAGTTACGAGTTAAAATTGTTCAAGAAACGAAAGCCTGGTTGAATAGATATCGCGAATATCCTCCAGGCCGTTTTTGACTGTCGCTACGCGCTCGACTCCAAATCCGGAGGCAAAACCGGAGTACTTGTCGGGGTCCACTCCGGAGTTTTTCAAGACGTTCGGGTGCACCATGCCGGCTCCTCCCAGCTCAAGCCATCCCTCCTTGCAAAGCTTGCATTCCTGTCCGTCCGGTAGACGGCCTTTTCCCAGACATGCCCCGCAGGTGATGTCGACTTCAAATGACGGTTCGGTGAATTGGAAGTGATACGGTCTGATGCGTGTTTTTCTGTCGGCTCCAAAATATGACTTCACAAAGTAATCAAGTGTTCCTTTCAGGTCTGCGATACTTATCTTCTCGTCGACAACAAGCGTCTCGAACTGGTGGAACATGGCAACGTGTGAGACATCCGATTGCCTTCTGTATGTTTTGGCAATGTTCAGCATGCGGATTGGCATTTCAGCTTTCAGCATCTCTCTAATCTGCCCGGACGAAGTATGCGGAGTGAGAAGCATGGGGCCGTACGTGGCATGTGGAGCTTCTCGGATAAAAAACGTCTCCCAATCATCTCGGGCCGGGTGATTTTTGGGGAAGTTGAGCGCTTCAAAGGCATACCAATCCCACTCTATCTCGGGATAACGCACCCTGGTAAATCCGATATGTGAGAATATTTCAGTAATCTCCTCAATTGCCTCCGTTACCGGATGCAGGTGGCCGAGAGGAGGAGTATTCCCGGGCTCCGTAACATCTATCTGCTGTTTGAGTGTCAGCAGACGCTCTGCTTGTCTATGCTTTGTTGTCTGTTCCAAGGCCCGCTCCAACGCCTCCTCGATGACTGTTTTTACCTCATTTGCCAACTGCCCGATTTCCCGTCTCTCGTTTTCCGGAACTTTCGGTAGTTCCTTGAGCAGCTTTGTCAGGGAACCGCTCCGGCCCACAAACTGTAATTTTAGTTCTTCAAGTTCCTCAGGCGTTTTGGCGTCCAGAATAAGCGAAACAGCATTATTTTTGAGTGAAAGTAATTCTTTTTCAAGTTCCATAATTAGGCAGTAATTTTGGTAAGCCAATGCTTGTACGTTTTGTTTTCTCCATGCACGATCTGGAAATACATATCCTTAAGTATTTTAGTGTACTTGCCGATGGTTCCGTCTCCGATTAATCTCTTATCTACAGATATAACCGGGCTTACTTCCGCACCGGTGCCCACGAGAAACAGTTCATCCACACTATAAATTTCCGAACGACCAATACTCCGCTCAATGAGTGGGAGTTTTAGCTCTTTTTGCACCAGTTCAATAATGGTGCTTCTGGTAATTCCTTCCAGGATATCATCAGACGGGGGAGGTGTAATCAGTGCACCGCTTTTAACGGCAAAAATATTCTCGGCGCTCCCTTCCACGATATGACCCGCGTTATCAAGGAGCAGTGCTTCATCGTAGCCGGAAAGTTCAGCATCGGTTTTGGCAAGAGACGTATTGATATATGAACCTGTCACCTTGGCTCTTGGAGGTATAGCTGTGTCTGAGATGCGCCGCCATGGACTAATAGTAGCCCGAACCCCTTTTGTCGTATCGAGATAACGACCCATGGAAACGGTGTAAATCGCCAGTCCATCCTCAAGCTTAGTTAGGTTAAAGTTTCCGACGCGGAGGTCGGATTTGTATGCCACAGGCCGGATGTAAATATCTGTTTTATCAAAGTTCTTCTCAAGAAGCGATTTGGTAATCTGGGATAGTTCACCTGCGCTGTGGCCTGGCTTTATAAACAGTGTCTGGCATGATAGATCG
>JAKAMH010000022.1 GCA_021813005.1 bacterium | reverse complement strand
CGCTTCCAGAGAAATTCGATCAGTCGGGCAAACCAGTGCTTTGAGTCATCAAAGGACGCCTGCTTCTCAATTTCAACCGCCTCAGCATAGGAAAAAGGCAGCGTCTGTCCGGCGGGTACTGCCGGCTGGGCGGCTGCCTGCTCTGTCTCTTGTCTCTCCTCCGGCTTGGTCGGCTCTTCCGGCTGAGCACTGCTTACCGACTGTTCCCCTTGCTCCTCTGTCGCCTCAGTACCCGTTTCTCTCGCCTCAGGCGGTAGGACGATTTCAGGCGTAGCCGGAGGAGTCGGCTCGATTGTTGCAACAAGCGGTCCCTGTTCTTTGTGAGGTGTCCCAATCGGCTGCTCCGGCTCCGCTATCTGTGTCGGTACTGGGGCCGCCTGTACTGCTCCGGAATTTTGTCTCTGCGATAGTGGTTGCACGCCGGCTGTAGACGTGTCGCCGGTCGCCGTCTGTGACGGCGTACTATTCGGGCTTGGCTGCACAATTTGCCCCTGGGGCAGGTCGTCTGACATGACTTAATCTTAGCACGGGAGAGCGTATTACACAATAAAATCAGCCTGACAAAATACTTTCAATCTCCCGGTTTCCAGCCGCAGACCGGACAGGCAGCAAGCTCGCCTTTCTGGATGCGACTCACCTCTTCATCCGTCGCCTCCCAGCCACACTGCTTGCAGATAATCCGATAGCATGCGTTGCACTCCAATTTTTTACCTTTCTCAGTATTCATTAGCAAGCATACGGCGCAGACCCCTCGCAAATTGGGCAGGTAATTTTGCCATTCGCTATGGTCGCTGTAATGTCTGATGCCCCACATAGTGGGCAGCTTTTACAGTGTAGTGTCCTCTCGCCACTATCTGAAAAGTTTGTGCCCTTAGAAACCTCATATGTGGCAGTTGTGACAGAGCCATACTTCCCCATTCCGCCGGATGATCCACAGGAGGTATCAATCATGGTTGGCTGGTACGAAAGGTGCCTGTGCGAATCAAAAACAGTCCTTCCCCTGGGTGTGCTAACACTAAAGTCTTGCAATGTTGGCTCAGACAATAAGCGGCGGCTGATATCGACATGTGACAGTTCAATCTCGGCTAGATTAAGCATAATATCCCAGTCTTTCCCGATCTGTTGCTGCGTTTCACCTGCAACCACACGCTCTGCCAGGTTATTCCGCATACTTGCTATCTCAGGATATCTCTTATCCCAAATTTCCTGGCCGTATAACAACAAATCTTCCATGAATTTTCCCGGCAGACAGGAAAATGTTCTCTCTTTTCTCGCATGAAATGCTCCGATTGTATCCCACAGCAAGTGGAAGCTTCCGGTGTCCCTGGCAAAATCACTTGCAGCTACAGGATGCAGTAGAATCGACTCCTCAGTTGGCTTTATATCCTTCGCACCTAAATGCTGCAGGAGACTCGCTTGTTCTTCTTTACTGAAGTCGTGCACCCAGCTGAGTGCCTTGATCGTTCTTTTGTCAGAACTTTCTCCCGGAAGGATGTGATAAAAATAAGCCATACTATGTCCAGGATACCCCGGTATCGGCTTTTCAGGAGGTGGAGAAAGCAGGAGTACAGTTGAGTGAAGTGGTACAGCAAAAAACATCTTTTTTGCTTCCTCATAGCCTTTATTTTCCAATTGATAGCGCTTCTCAATTGCGGTAGTTTTTGCCTCATCCACTGACTTTTGAAAGGAAACAGCCAGGTCTCCGCGATGTTCATACCCTACAGCCTCCACTTTTTCCCCTCGTGCCTCAAGTCCGAACGGGCTTGGCATTTTATTTCTTTCAAAAAGATAGGTGCTAATTGAATCTTTGGCCGACTGTACTGCCGCCGCTTGAGTGAGACCCCGCTCACCAAGTCGTCTCTGTTCATGTTCTAAATTAAATGCTGACATCAAAAAAAACTCCTCTAAGCCTACTAGACTTTCGGGGAGTTGCAATACAGAGTATGCTTCTGTCTGGCGGAGCCAGATCTCGCTTCGCGAGAGCCACGGAAGTCTTTTTCCCAAGCAGTGCTCAGGACGGGGGTCTGGCTCTTCGACTCACTTCGTTCGCTCAGAGCAAACTCTTACTCAAGGAACATTCGTCAAATTACAGTTGCGGCACAGCCCGGGAATTACACCCGGTTCACCCGTTATTTCTTTTTCCAAATTGTCTCTTTGTGCTTTTCCAGATGATTGACATAGCGGGCCATAGTAAAGAGCAGGTCCGAGAGCCTGTTAATGTAACGCACAATAGTTTCATCAATTGCCTCTTTCTGCATCAATGCCACGATGTTTCGCTCGGCACGCCGGGCAGTGGTCCGTGCCACATGAAGTGCTGCCCCGGCCGGCCCGCCGCCCGGCAGAATAAAATTTTTCAGTTCCGGCATCGCATTGGTCAGCCTGTCAATCAGTTTTTCAAAATCCAAAGGACGCCCGCTTAGCCCCACCACCGGCAGTGGTTCGGAATGGGCCAGCGTTGAGCCGATCTCCAAAAGATCGTGCTGGATTTGTCTCAGCTCTTTCGCAACACTCTTCTCCGTCGTTCTCTCTAGCTGTGAAACTGCCGTACCAATTGCACTGTTAAGCTCATCTATCGTCCCATAGGTGTCAACTCTTATGTCTGATTTGAGGACGCGGGTACCATCAAAAAGAGAGGTCTTACCGCGGTCTCCTGCGCGTGTATAGATTGGCATAGATTATGTTGTCGAGGCAGGTTTTTGCTGCCAGATAAATGTTTTTATCGCAGCGAACCCGCCAAAGAAGATTCCCGTATAGAGCATGTCTCCGAGTATAGTATTTCGGAAGAATGGCAGGCCCATGGTGTAGGACTCTAGGAGTCCCTGCGCCGTCTTTGGGTAGAGTCCTCCCATCAGCCATACACCGAGATTGGTCGTCAGGAAAAAGATAGTAGACGAGAGCAGGGCGGCGCCGATAATGTAGCCTGGCGTTTTATGCGACCGTAACCAGAGGCCGATAAGCCCTGTGGCAAGGAAGCTGCCGTAGACAAATGGCATAACGGGATGGAAACCCAAAAAGATGTCTGAAACAAGCATGGCAAGAAGTGGCAGAAGAAGTGCGTAGCGCTTCGAAAGATAGGCTCCCCCGAAAAGGGCCATGGCGGCAATCGGTGTCATATTGGGCACGTGCGGCAGGCAGCGAAACAGTGCGGCAATCACGACAATCACTGCAGGCAACACCACTTGCCGATCCGTACTTAGTATTTGGCTATTTTCCACAGAATATAGTCTCCTTTCTGCGTTACGTACTCTTTGGGCCCAACCGTCGCCGGCTTGCCGTTGACCATAAACTCCCAGTACTCATGCTTGGCGCCGTCTGCCATCCGTCCGTTGATACCGATCACCATGCCTGAGTTATCAAGGTTCACTCGGGATTTTCGTTCAAGAAGTGTCAGCGCATCCACCCCTGCCTGTCCCCGGTAGGCAAGCGTCTCTTGTGCTGCCGTATTTCGCGGTGCGGCCTGCAAATACTGCTCCCGCCGTGCAGGAGACTTATGGCTGCCCAGCATGACAAGTGTGAGAACAATACCGGCAAATAATACACCACTCAAGAAGAAAAGTTTCCTATCAAAATATTTTCCCGGCGGCAGCGTAGTCCTTGCCGCGACCGGCTTTGTTTTCGCCATAAAAAAACCTTCCTGTTGCTCAAGAAGGTGCCAACTAAACGCCAAGCTCGAGCAAATCTGCAGAGTAAAGTTTTCTGACTTCGTCTCGCCTCCTCCCCGCTCAGCGGGGAGGAGGCGGACGTTACAGTAGCGGCTCTGTGAGGGAATTTCCGGCGCTAAAACCGGATCACCCTACTTACCTGTTACTCTTCCATTACGATAATCAACTCTCAAAGGATTTTTGAGATACTCAGCAGCGGGAATACCCGCAACCATAGCATTTCTGACATCCTTCTTCAAAGGCAAGTGTACCTGACCCGCATTCCGGACAGATATCAAACAGGTTGGTGGTTGACGAGGCGATTGCCGGTTCTGCGTCCGCCAGCAGCATCTGCTGCTGCCCCTCCGGTTCTGCGTCCGCCTTGATGACGGCGTGACCATTGGCAAGACTACTACCGTGACCGTTGCCGTTTGGAGAGGGTAGCACCTCCTCGCCACCTTCCTTAACGAGTCCGTCGAGTGTCAGCCTGTCCTCAACTTTGCCGTTGACCCGAAAGGAAAAATGCTTAGAGAGTATCTTGGCAACCGCGTCAGGCAGGGAGCGCACTCTGTTTTCCCCAAAACCAATACTTCGCGAACCGCCGATACCCGAGAGTTCCGAGACGATCTCGCGCATACGCTCGCGGGCCGGGACAGGGCTGTGGAGCCGTAGGACAAAGGAAATCATCCTGCCGAGAGCGTCCGCCATCGCCATAACATCTGAACCGCTTTTGCCGTTGTTGAGAAATACCTCAAACGGATCGTTCTTTTCGTCCTGGTTGATGGTGATATACATCTTACCAATCGGACTGTCCGTTTTATATGTCACGCCGCTTAGCATCATGGGACGAGGCACGCGCGGCGTCACCGGTATGGCAGACTTCTCCTCTTCGACTTCCTCCTTTTTCTCCTCGATACGCTCCAAAACACCAAACCGCGAGCCGTCACGCATATAGGTAATCCCCTTCAATCCTTCGTCATAGGCCATCATATAAAGCCGTTTCACGTCGTCAACGGTATGAGCATTGGGGGCATTCACTGTCTTCGAGATAGATGAATCAATATATTTCTGGGCAATTGCCTGGACGCTGACATGCTCCTCAGGCGTCAGATCATTGGCCGAGACGAAGTAGGCCGGCTTGTCCGCGTCCGGATGATCTTTTCGCCAGGCATCAAAGAGCGGATGGTACATTGTTTCCTCTCCACCCCGCCAGCGGCGTTTGAAGACAAACTCATAGACTGGCTCCACACCGGATGTCACCCCGGCGACGAGTGATGTAGTACCAGTCGGCGCAATCGTCAGAAGCACGGCATTCCTGATACCCTGCGCCCCGATTTTCTCGCGAAGTGACGGTGGCAACTGCTTGATGAAGTGTCCCCGCATGTACTTGTCTTTCTCAAACTTGGGAAAGGCACCTTTTTCGCGCGCCAGATCTGAGGAGGCATCATAGGCACTGTCTCGGAGCGTCTTAAAGATCTTTTCAACCGTCGGTGCCGCCTCCTCTGAACCATAGCGAAGCTCCATCTTAATCAGCGCATCCCCAAGCCCCATAATGCCAAGACCGGTGCGGCGGATATCCTTAGCGACCGTCTCGTTCTTTTTGAAGAAATAGTACGTCTGGTCAATGACATTGTCCAAAAGCCGCATTGCCACTTTGACGTCCTGCTCAAAGCTCGTGAAGTCAAACTGCTTCTCCTTGACATAGGCGGCCAGATTCATGGCACCCAGATTACAGACAGCCCACTCACCCAGTGGTTGCTCGCCGCACCCTCGTGAAACAATGCCGTCTGTAATCCAGGTGTCTGAAACCGGCTCATGCAGATCATAGACTGTTTCTATACCATCCTGTTCAATCGAAACAATTCGCGCCAGCCAGGTGTTGCCTGTCAGAGCGAATTCTTTTTGCGCTATTTGTAGTCTTTTTTGCTTATCCGGATGAGATAAGCCAATTTGTTCCGCAAATACTTTTACCCCTGCTCCTGAAATGATTACTTCATATTGCCGGTGTTTTGATATAATAGCCCGATTTCCAATATGACCGTCTGCTACTTTTTTAATCGTTGCAATCCGTCCATGGATACCAAAACACAATAAGATTCTGCGTATGTCTTGTGCTAATTGTTTACTTGTAGTTTTAAATCGTAAAAAAGGATGATTGCTCGAAAGGTCAAGATTACCATCGGTACTGAACAAACCATCAAGTAATCCCGCCAAAAAAAGCTTATTTGAATTCTGATACTCAAGAGGAATTTTCTTCTCAAAGGAATATGCGGAAGTCAATAATGATTTTCTCACCAGAAGTGCGGCGCCATTTGCCGATTGTACCGTAAAGTTTCCCGAGAAACTATCGGCTGAGGCATCAAGCCCTACTCTTCCTGTTTTCTCAAGAGTCGTTTTTACCAAGGCATTCCATTCAGTCTCGCTAGTATTAACCGCAACCTTAACAACATTTCGGTTGAGAGTTCTGGGGCTAATGCATCCATCACCCAACAACATGCCCAGAAAAAACCCATATTCTTTATCTTGCCAGCCATCTGGCAAATCGGAAAGATAATTGTGGGGCATCATAGCCGGTGCAACACGTACGACATCTCCAACTTCCAGTTCTGCGAGCGCCAGTTCTGAGAATCGTTTGTTGGCAGAATTTTTTGCTCTCCCCGCCTGTTTGATTGCATGAAACTGATGAGCCGCCGTCACTCGAAGCTCTGCTCCATCAGAAAACGTTACCCGAAACACCGGCTTTTTTTCATGCACTTCTATATCATCAACTATTCCTTTACCCAAAACCGTTCCCACCTCGTCACCTGCTTTAATTTGATCCGCACGTCTCCAACCGTTTGGTGTCGCAACCAAAGTATCACCAGTAACGCACGGGTTGGTAGCAATCAGCTGCTCAAAATAATATGTGTTGGAGCGTTTGTTGGAGCGCTCGAGAAAGTGGAGTCCCGGCTCGGCGGAGCGCCAAGCGGCAGTACAGATAAGATCCCAGAGTTTCTTGGCCTTAATCGTCCGGTAAACCTTGATCTTCCCCCCTTGTGCTTTCCACTTGGTTATCTCTCCGTCCCAGTCCGAGTCGTAGCGCGGGTCATCCAGGTCAGGATAGATAAGATCCCAGTCGCCGTCTTTTTTGACCGCTTCCATAAAGCCGTCCGAGACACAGACAGAAAGATTGGCACCGTTGATCTTCGAGAGATCTTCCTTGACAGTGATAAATTCCTCAATATCCGGATGCCAGTCCCAAAGCATAAGCATCGTGGCGCCACGGCGGGAACCTCCCTGCTGGACAATGTCATGTGTGGCAACCGAAAAAAGCTCTGCCCAGTTTACCGGGCCGGAGGAGGTACCATTGACTTTCTTGACGCGAGCCCCGCGCGGCCGAAGCGAGGAAAGATTGAGTCCGACACCGCCGGAGCGAGCTTGGATCTCAACCAGCTGGCCAAGGGCTTCAAGAATACCATGTCTTGAGTCTTTGGGGGACGGAATAACAAAACAGTTGAAGTATGTCACCTGATACTCTGTGCCGGCACCGGAGAGGATACGGCCTGCCGGGACGAATTTAAAGTCCTCCATCACCCGGTAGAACTCATTTTCCCAGTGCTGCTTTTTGGACTTTTTCTCCTGCTTGGCAATACCGCGGGCAACCCTGTGCCACATTTCCTCGGGAGTCTGTTCAACCAGCTCTCCCGCCTTGTCTTTGAGGGCATATCTGTCCAAGAATACTTTCTGTCTGACTCCGTCAAGTTGTTGCATAATACTTTATTGTATAAGTCTTTTGACTTCCCGCTCGAAGTCCTCGGCATCAACAAATCGCCTGAACACACTGGCAAACCGAATGTATGCCACTTTGTCAATTTGCTTAAGCCGCGTCGCAACCAACTCGCCGATAACGCTGCTTTGTATCTCTATCGAATCGGCACCCCGCAGCTCCTGCAAAACATCTGTCACTACCTTGTCAATTACTTCAACCGGTATTGTCGTCTTCTCACAGGCTCGAACAAGTCCGCTTCTCAGCTTATCCCGGCTTAACTGCTCACGTTTCCCATCTCGTTTAATGACGACCAGATTAATATTCTCTATCCGTTCGTAGGTCGTAAAACGTTTGCTACAGGAGAGGCACTGTCTCCGCCGTCTTATCACGTCCAAGTCGCCGTTGTCTCTGGTCTCTACGACCTCTGAGTCCTTTGTACCGCAGTACGGACAGTGCATAAATTACTCCTTCTCTTTCGTCTGCAGACCCTCCTTTGTTCTGCCTATATCTAGTGTCAAGGAAAATCATATGGCACTACATCTATCGTGTCAACTATAAAACAGTGTATCAAACAAAAACAGAGAGGAATTTTAGCCTGCGGGAGGAAATTTTTCAGTCGGTTTTCTTACAAACAAAAAACGTCTCAGAAAAATTTAACTCAATTCTCAGGAATTTTGTTATCTCGTGGGCATTAATTGGTTTACCTGCTTTTGATATGACTGTAGGCGCAGCCGTACTCCGTCCAGATCTGACCGTTTATTCCCCGGCAGAAGAGACTGTATCTCTTGTACTACTTGCTGGTGTTTTTCATTTGCCAGATGGAGCTGGTTGACGAAACTTTGGACATCCTGGCCTTCTTTTTTTGCCTGTCTTGTCTTGTCAATTGCCTGCTCAAAGTAGTTAGCTGCCTTACTCAGCGTCGAGAGGGCTAAGTTTTTTCTGTCGCCGCTGTTCGCAAGAAAGAGCGCGGCATTGACCCGCTTATCCGTCTGCAGCAAATCAAACTGCGCCTTTTTCAGAGGGTCCGCAATCAAAAAACCCACAATCGCGTCCCGGATCATTTTCAGCGGATAGAGAAGGTTGTCAGGCAAAATGCCGGGGTACGCCAGGACGTAGTCGATCTGGGAAGACGCAGTAGCCGTTGCCGAGGGTGTTGCGACTGCCTGGGTCTCGGAAGCAAAGACACGGCTTGGAGTCAGCGAGGTAAAAAGCAGCAGCGAAAGAAAGAAAACGATGTACTTCATCTCTACCTGCATTATAGCAGAATTATTCAAGTACTACGCGAGCCCTGAGAGCGCCTGTAGCACTACCTTCAGACTCTCTTCCTGATTATGTGAGTAGGTATTAACAATCAGATCGTAGTAGTCCTTGTTCCAGTAGAACCAGTTGGGGTCTCCCTTGGCGTAGAGGCGCCGGAACTTCTCCGTGTGCTCCCGCTCCCGCCTAATTACCTCCTCTTTGGCGTCTTCAACCGACTTCTTGTCACGGTTCACCAGCCTATCTATGCGGATGTCCATTTTGTCATTCCCCTCGGCGTCCTCGCAGACGACAAGAATCTTAAAGACGCCGTCTATGCCCTGTGCATCATACCCTGCCAGGTGACTCTGGATAACATGGTGCCTCCCTTCCCGAAGCATTTTTTTGACCCGTTCTTCGTACTCAAGATCAAAATGATCGGGACGGGAATTTGAATTATTAATATCCAGACCCATCTCAGCACTTAGTTTGCGAAAGAGCCCTCCCCCGTTGAACATCTCCCAGCCAAGTGTCCGCGCCAAGTGCTCAGCCAGGGTCGTGGCGCCACTGCCAATCCTCCCGGAAACTGTAATATTGTTAATTGATGAAAGTTCACGGGGTGTATCCATATCATTAGTATTCGGCGGGCGGGTCAGGTAAGACGGGCGGTGGCTCCCCGGGCAGAGGTGCGGTTGGCAGACTGGCGGGACCGGGCATTTGCGCCGCTGTCTGAGTTGTCGGCCCGGAAGAGGAGACAAGCAACACTTCCTCAACCAAACGGTTGGCGTAGCCGTATTCATTATCGTACCAAGCGATCACTTTTGCCAGATTGCCTCCGACCACCTGCGTCAGTGACAGATCAACCACGGATGAGTGCGAGTTGCCGATAATATCGCTTGAAACAAGCGGGTCCTCGGTGACACCGAGAATACCCTGGAACTCGGGGCGACTGGCGGCCTCTTTAAGGGCATTGTTTATTTCTTCCTTTGTCGTCTCACGCTTTAAGACAAACGTGAAATCGGAGAGCGAACCAACAGGTACGGGGACTCTAACAGACAGACCGGCAAAAATATTGTGCAGCGCCGGCAGCGCCTTAGCAGCGGCAATGGTGGCGCCCGTCGATGTAGGAATAATATTGAGTCCGGCGGCCCGAGCCCGACGATAGTCTTTGTGTCCTCCGTCCTGCAGTCTTTGATCCGACGTATAGCCGTGGATAGTGGTCATCATTGCCTTGTCTATACCAAACCGGTCGGAGATCACCTTGGCAACCGGAGTAATACAGTTGGTCGTGCAGGAAGCATTACTGATCATCTTCTCGCCGTGATATTGCGCCTGATTGACGGAGAGGACATATGTTGGAATCTCTCCCTGCTTGACGGGAGCTGAGAGCACCGCTGCCTTGGCGCCGGCGGCCAAGTGCTGCCTTAATTTCTCCTCGGTAGTAAATACGCCGGTTGATTCGACAACCACATCTACTTGAAGCGGTCCCCAAGGAAGAAGCATCGGATCTTTCTGGGAATAAATAGGGATTTGCTTACCCTCAATCACGAAGTAGCCCAATAAATCTTTTTTTTCAGGATCCGTATTTGCAACTATGGATATCTCCTGCGGAAGCGGACCATAAACACTGTCATATTTCAAAAGGTACATCCATCCTTTTAGATCGGTGGAGTGGCCGGCATTGATAGCGACCACTTCAATCTCATCCTGGTGCCACTGCAAAATAACCCGATGCGCTACCCGACCGATACGACCATAGCCGTTAATTGCTATCCGAACCATATACTCAGTATATCATTTTAAGTGACCGCGACAAGAGGGTAAAAATATAATAAATACTGTAGATTAACTAAGGCTTTTGATGTAGGTAAAATCAGTAATTATGAATACTTAATCGGTAAACTCCTGCACAAACATTTCGCCGTAGATACCCCCGTCAATAACGCCGATACCTGCCTTCCTGTAATGACTATCCAGCATATTTGCCCGGTGTTCCGGGCTCTGCATCAGTCCTTGCATGGCCAGTTTCACGTCGGGAGCCAGTGCCAGGTTCTCACCGGCATAGTTGAACGTAATCTCTGCCTGACGCATGCGGTCAAACGGGGACGCCCCGTCAGGACTGTAGTGAGAAAAATAGCCTTGTTGAAACATATAGTTGGCATAGTAACGGGCCAGCTCACGCAGGCTGGTGTCAAGCACCAGCGGAGCAAGTCCCTGTTTTTGTCGCGCCCGGTTGACGTCCAGCAACATTTGCTCCTCCGCAGCCGCGTCTATCGTACCGTTTTTCACCTTAAAATGGAGATAGACAGTCTCATCTGTCTTCGGCTCAACCGTCAGGAAGTTAAGCGTCTCATTAAACGCACCGCCGAACACCCCTTGCAGCTGCTTCTCAACCAACGAAGTATCATCAATGAGCTGTGAGCCAAACCGGGAGCCGGTCACCAGTCCTTTGAGAAGCGGCGAGGACGGCAGCGCCACAATAATACTGAGAAGAAATGCCAGCACCAGGACAGCCGAGGCTATGCCGGGGAAAATTCCCAACAGATGGTCAAGTCCTTTGTATACCAGGTATGGTGTTTCGGTTTTGGGAAGAGACGGCAGCAGGCGACGCAGACGACGAAGCAAAAGACTCAGTACCACCTCGCTCACCAGCGCTATGACAAAAAACCCAATAGCATTAGCTGTGCCCTGCGGCATGGCGAAGAGCCGGACAAGCACCCCCGAGATAAGGCCATAGGCTTTCAGCGCCATTATAAAGGAGAGGAAAAAGCTGATGAGATCAGCAAAGGCGACAGAAAATCCCAGTGTGTACCCCTCATGGGCATAGAAGAGCACAACGGCAATAATGATAATGTCAAGCAGGTTAAGATTGATATGCGGGAGGCTTGACTGGACAAACGAGACAAGTGTTGATAAATCCATGGCAGTACAGGTATTATAGACAATTACAGGCAACACCGCTAGAATATACTTCTATGAGGAAATTTTTTTCTCCCCTCAGGAAGTGGCTGCAACGCAACCGACTGACAGACTGGCGACCGGGTTTACCAAAATGGCGCTCGATTCTCCTTTTTTTCTCCCTCGTCCTTTTTGCCGGCGGATGTGTGGCTTTCTATTCCTATATCCTTCGCGACCTCCCCTCTCCCACTCGGCTGGCCAAAAACAACCGGGCGCAGTCCACCCAGATATTTGATCGTAGCGGCACGCTCCTCTACACTATCTATGCCGGCCGGAACCAGACATTTGTCCCGCTCGATAAAATTCCAAGTAGCCTCCAGGAGGCGACAATTGCCGTTGAGGATAAAGACTACTATCACCACGGCGCCGTGGATTTCCGCGGTATTGTCCGGGCCTTCTACTCGACTGTCTTTCATAGGGAGTTGCAGGGCGGCTCAACTCTCACGCAGCAGCTGGTCAAGAACAGTCTCCTCACGCAGGACAGGACTATCCAGCGCAAAGTGCGTGAAGTACTCCTCTCGTTTGTCACCGAGATGATGTATTCGAAGCAAAAAATACTGGAAATGTATCTGAATCAGGTCCCCTACGGTGGCACCGCCTATGGGATACAGGCGGCGGCACAAACCTACTTCGGTAAACCGGCACAGGCCCTAGACTTGGCCGAGAGCGCCTATCTTGCCGGCTTGCCGGAGGCTCCCAGCACTTACTCCCCCTACGGCTCCCATCCTGAGCTTGGCAAAGCCAGGCAGGAAGATATTCTCCGGAAAATGAGGCAGCAAGGATATATCACGGCAAGCCAGGAAAAAACGGCTGCCGCAGAGAATTTGCAGTTTGCCCGGATTATCAATCCCATTCAGGCACCGCACTTTGTTTTTTATGTCAAAGACTTGCTAGTGAAAAAGTACGGCATTGAGAAGGTCGAACAAGGTGGTCTTAAGGTGTATACCACTCTGGATCTCTCCATCCAGAATTTTGCGCAGGAGACGGTTGCCAGTCAGGTAGCTAAATTGAAAAACTACCGGGTCGGCAATGGCGCCGTGGTTGTCACCCAGCCGGGGACGGGAGAAATACTGGCCATGGTCGGCAGTAAAAACTACTTTGACCCGGATCA
>JAKAMH010000021.1 GCA_021813005.1 bacterium | reverse complement strand
TGACCGGACGAAAACCACGTATCAAAAGTATCTGTCTCGGGTAAGTAGCGTTTCCCCTCTTCCCGCTCGTCCATAAATACCACCTTGGTATCTATCATTGCCACCACTTGCTGCAGACCCGCCTCAATGTCCTCCCATGCATGTCCTGCCCTCAACACTTCTCCAAGCGTCCCCTGCACGATCTTTTTAGTTTTATCTATAAATGTCACGGTAAATTGTGATTCATCCGAAACTTCATACCAGACGGGAATCTGAATGCCCCAGACATTTTGACGCGAGATATTCCAATCCCGAAGCCCAGCGTACCATTGCTTGAGAACACGCGTGAAGTTCTGAGGATATACCGAGACTGCCTTGCTGTCGAGAGCCTTCAGTGCATTCTCAATAAGGGGCTCTACTTTGACATACCACTGCTCAAGCGGCAAAGGCTCAAGTACTGTCCTACACTTATAGCAAAGCCCTACCCGGTGGGTATAATTCTCGTCAATTTTCTCAATTAATCCTATTTTCTCCATCCGTTCAGCCACAACGTGGCGCGCCTGCTTAACTGTGAGCCCGGCAAACTCTCCGGCGAACTCATTCATCCTGCCGTCAAATCCAATAACTTGCCGCATCGCCAGATTGTGCCGGCGTCCCGTCTCAAAATCGGTAAAATCATGTGCCGGCGTCACTTTCACTACTCCGGTACCAAACTTCGGATCGACTGATTCATCAGCAATAACAGAAATTGTTGCTTTGCCAAGAACAGTTTCAATCTCAATCTCCTGTCCCACATATTTCTCATAACGTTTGTCCTTCGGATGGACAGCAACTGCTGTGTCGCCAAATTTTGTCTCTGGCCTTGTCGTGGCCAGGACAAGCGGCCCATACTTGATGTAATAGAGCGGATCAACCCGCTCCTCGTGGAGCACTTCCAGGTCGGAGAAGGAAGTCCCGTCCCGTGTGCAATAATTGACCAGCTTATAATCACGGTAGACCAGTCCGTCTTGATACATTCTCCGAAATGTCTGCTTCACAAGCTCAACCACATCCGGGTCGAGAGTGAACTTTTGTCGTGACCAGTCAAGCGAAAATCCGAGACACCTTAGTTGCCCTTCAATGCCCCCTCGGTTCTTCTCGACATACTCTGAGATCCTGCCGTAGAGCTCTTGCCGGTTATAATCAAAACGCGACTTCCCCTGCTCTCTAAGTTGCTTCTCAAACACGAACTGCGTCTCAATGCCTGCATGGTCTGTACCCGGTAGCCAAAGCGCCTTATCTCCCTTCATACGGTGGTAACGGATGAGGATGTCCTCCATAACAAACATTGCGTGGCCAAAATGCAGATCACCATTGGCATTGGGAGGCGGTAAGACGATACAGTAGGGATTGCCGTCGGGGTTTATTTCAGGGGAAAAGTAGCCTCTTTTTTCCCATGTTTCGTAGAGTTTCTTTTCAACCAGCTCATGCTTATATCTCTTATCCATTGAAGCTGATTGTAGCACAAGCACGTCTACCCATTCAAGAAAAAGCGGGAAAACTCCGCCTGTTAAGAGATTCCTGCCACTAGTTTATAACCGCGTGTTCTGACAGTCAGGATCTTCACCTTACTTTTCTGCTGTTTCAACTTCGTCCGTACTCTCGCTACCAATCTGTCGATTGCCCAGTCTGAGACGCCAAACTCCAGATATTCCGGCCACACAGCCTCAACGATCTCGTCCCTGTCGCAAATCTCCCCCATCTTTGCCTCAAGTAGGCTAAAAAGGAGAAACTCTTTTTTGCTGAGATCGATTTTTCCGTCCTCAGATTCCGTATCGGCGGCACTCTTCACGTGATATTCGAAGAGCGGACTGAAAAGTGCCCGTTTCCCTTGTCTCTCGACAATAATGCCCGTATGCCAAAGATAAGCGGCCGTCTGCTTCTCCTCCTCGCTTATCTTCCCACCGTTTCGCGCCTTCACCAACACCCGCTGCTCATCCCCCGACAGGCTGTCCCAGATCTCCTCCGACTGCAGCGCAATACGCTCGTCGGAAACAATTGCATCAAACAACCTGCTGCGCGAGGAAATGTTTTTCTTTTTAATCTCCCCCAAAATAATTAAGGCGAGCTGCAGATACTGTACGTGGCCACCTATCATGTCAAAAAGTGCCTCCTCGACGGATCGGGAAAGTAGCAAGCCAAAACGCTTCTTGTAAGTAGCGCAGATACTTTGCATATCTCGACTTGTGGCCGGACGGACATACATCAGCTGACTATAGAGCGAGACCTGCTCCTGCACGGACGGGAACAGCACGTTTAAGCCTTTGTAGCTCGTAAAAACATAACAGAGCTTTTCCTGCGTCGACGTACGAAGCCCCTCAAGATTGTCAAAAAAGGATGGGCTGACGGCATCCCGCATCCGGTCAAAGCGCAGGAAGAAGAGAGTCGGGTAGACATCCCGGGCCACGATAATTCCCATGGCTTTTCGTACGTTGTCAATGACGACAAACAAGTCCTGCGACTGAATACTCTCGAGAAAAAGTCCCTCAACTTCTTCCTTTACCTTCTCGGGAAGTTTTGAAAGGTTAACCGTATCAACCATGCGCTTTAGGGTTAGTGTCCAGAAAGGAAAAAGCTCACGCTCGACCAGATCATTAAGATCGACGGGAATAAAGAGATGCGTCTGCTCAGGACTAATGTACTTGGAAACAATTGACGAGTGATACAGGAAGAAACGGAGGAAATTACTAATACCGACCCGCTTCATGCCAATGAGGTCGACTGACTGCCGCCGCCGAAGTTTCTCGCCCAGTTCTTCTGCCTCCTGGACTCGAAAGGACAGTGGATAGGTCGCTTCAATGACCGGAGTGTCCATGGCGATATTCTACTGGTTTTAGGGGTTTTTCGCAACCTATGGGCGTGCTATACTAGTCTGAAATGTACCAAACACTTCCAGAACTTCAGGAGGATATCAGGCGCGCCCTCTACATCAAAGATGATGAAATTTCCATAAAAAACAATGCCGTTCTGCGGGGCAGCCTCATAGATAAGCTTGTCATGACCGCTATGTTCTCCTCAAATTCGGATCTGTTAAGACAGAGCAGGCGCCTTATCAAGCATATTGCCCGTCTTCAAGGCATTTCGCCGGCCTCGATTTACCCGTTCTATATGGCCATTGCTGAGGGCCGGGTGAAGGGACTTAGCGTACCGGCAATTAATATTCGCACCTTGACCTACGACACGGCACGAGTCATATTTTCGCTCGCCAAGAAGCACCATATCGGCGCCTTTATCCTTGAGATTGCCCGCTCCGAGATGGCATACACAGAGCAGCCGCCTGCATTATTTGCCCTGGCAGTCCTCGCTGCAGCCATCAAGGAGGACTATCAAGGTCCACTCTTTCTGCAGGGGGACCATTTTCAAGTACAAAAGGCCGTCTTTGTCTCTGATCCAAAAAAAGAAATCCAGGCAATTGAAAAACTGGTTGACGAGGCAATTGCCGCCCAATTTTATAACATTGACATCGACGCCTCAACCATCGTCGACCTTTCTCAGTCCAGCCTTTTAGACCAGCAAAAACAAAATTCGCAGGTGACAGCGCATTTTACCAACTATATCCGACGGCGCCAGCCCAAAAAGACAATCATCTCAATTGGCGGGGAAATCGGCCACATTGGCGACACCAACAGCACTGTCGCCGACTTCGATGCCTTCATGACCGAATACCTTAAAAAGGCAATGAGGCCCGGACTGAGCAAGGTGAGCGTACAAACAGGCACAAGCCACGGAGGCACGCCGCTTCCGGATGGCAGGCTGGCCCAAAAGCATCTCGACTTCTCAATCCTCACTGACATCGGCGGGCGGGCACGGAGCGCGTACCACATGGCAGGTGCAGTTCAACATGGCGCTTCAACCCTGCCCGAGGAGGATTTCCCTCTCTTCCCGCAGGCAGGGACACTTGAAGTCCACCTCTCAACCGGTTTTCAAAATATTGTCTTTGCAACCCTGCCCCAGACGCTTCAGGCACAGATTGACACCTGGCTCGAGACAAACCAGAAAGACAGCTGGGAGAAAGGGTGGGACAGAACGCAGTTTCTCTATAAGACACGGAAAAGGGCACTTGGTGCCTTTAAAAAGGAGCTCTGGTCACTGCGGGAGGAGGAGAAAGAGCCCATACGGCAAAAACTCTCCGAGTATCTGACGATGCTTTTTGAGAGCTTAAATGTTTATGACACAAAAAACATTGTTGAAAAATACCTACGATGAGTGATATCCGATTTATTGACGATCTACCGATCCGCGACAAGCGAGTACTGCTGCGCGTAGATTTTAACGTCTCGCTCAATCCTGACTTCACCATTGCCGACGACGCCCGTATCCGCCAGGCTCTCCCCACAATTGAATTCCTCCTCAAGAACCACAACCGCCTCCGCATCATCTCACATCTTGGCAGACCAACCGGCAGAGACGCAAAATACTCGCTGCGCCGGGTGGAGAGGCGCCTCTTGTCACTTCTCCCCGGACACAGCGTCCACCTCGTTTCAGATTTTAAAACACATCCACCCATTCTTGTCCAACAAAGGGAGACAGAAATCCTGCTTCTTGAGAACATCAGGTTTTACCCTGAGGAGCAAGCAGGTCAGATGGCCTTTGCAAAGCAGCTTGCGGCACTGGGTGATGTCTTTGTCAACGATGCCTTCGGCGTTTGTCACCGGAAAGACGCATCTGTTGTTGGAATTCCGCGTTTTCTTCCGTCATACGGCGGGCTGCTTCTAAAGAAAGAGATTGCCATGCTTGACAAAGCTATCCAGAATCCAGAGAAACCGGTTGTTGCTATCATTGGCGGCAGTAAGATTGCTACCAAAATCAACCTTATCAAACGACTTCTGACACTCGCGGACACTGTTATACTTGGCGGCGGCCTTGCCAATACCTTCCTGGCGGCAGCAGGTATTACTGTTGGCAAAAGCCTTTATGAGAAAGCTGCGCTGGCGGAAGCGAAGCGGCTTTGCGCCTCGGCAAAGCGCGCCGGTACCGAACTGGTACTCCCGGAAGACGTTATAACCGGAAAACATCGGGGCGACAGATCATCGGTGGAGAAACTCCTGTCACAGGTCAACGCAAGCGACAATATCCTTGATATTGGGCCGGAAACACAGGCTCATATTGGCCAGATTATCAATGCCGCCCGCACCATTATTTGGAACGGACCTGTGGGCTACATTGAAAATCCGGTATTCAAAAGGGGCACGGATTTTCTCTATTACGCGATTACCGAGAACCGTCAGGCATTCTCGATTGTCGGCGGGGGCGACACGCTGGCCGCGCTGTCTCAGAAAGAGCACCTTGAGAAAATCACACACATCTCAACGGGAGGTGGCGCCATGCTCACCTATATAGAGCGCGGGACGCTCCCCGGGATTGACGCGCTGGGCCACTCTTATACCTAGTCTCTCTCAGTTTGTCCCCTGTACGGGCCGCATAGCTATTAACCCCCGTCTGCGGGACTGCTTGACAACCTACAGACGACCTCTTAAGGGGAAAACGGGTTCTACGCGCATCCGGCGTCTGCACTTCTGTCTGTTTACCAGACAAGGTCAGATTGCAGGCCTCCGCTGCCGCCCTGGTACCAGCCGAATAGCTTTCCTGATAGTACAATCCGGTTCTACCACTGTTCTGTTTGCTAACTGTCAGTTTCTTGTCTTTGCTCCGTCAAGTACCGGAGCCTTATCTCTCATATACTAGGCATCATGAGGCGGGAGATACGCGTAAATGAACGGGATCCGACAATGGGGGAAGAGATTGGTCAAAACTTATCGACCCCACTTGAGCGTATAGCTGTACAGGTACTTCACAAGCCAAGGGTTAATCCGCAGGACGATGGGTTGCGTGTGTGGAAATATTACAACAGAAGAACTATCCCCGGTCCCGTACTCTGACTCTATTCTTTATTTCCCTCTTTGATTTCCAAAAAAAGTACCCTACCACACCTGCGGTGGCTATCGGCGAGAGCCACTCAGGGATATGTACCCCAAATCCATTGCTCAACATGATCAAACTCAGGCCAAGGATCGAGTACATAGCGCCGTTTTTAAGGTAGCGGTACGTCTTTATGCGGGCGATATTGCCTATTGTAAGCTGACGCAGGATCAGTGCACCAAACCCATTGCCCAAGATAATCAACGGGATAGAAAAAGTAAAGGCGAACGCCCCCAGGACACCATCTATTGAAAATGTCGCATCCAGTGCCTCAAGATAGAGTAGCTTGCTTAGATCAGACCTGGTTCCGCCCACCAGCTTCCTTCCCTCTTCCTCCATTTGCCGGCGAAAACCATGGATCACAAAAAAAGCTGTTGAGCCAACCACCGCGGCAAAGGCCAGCATGGAATCCCGCTGCAGAGCAAACCAGATGATAGCTGTCAGGAAGAGCGAGACAGTGGCATAAAACCAGGCACTCTGACTGAGGAAAAATTGTTCTCCCCGCAGTCCGTACTCCTTGTCCTCCAGAAACAGCCAGTGGAAAAACAAAAAAAGCAGAAAGACACCGCCGCCCAAAAGAAGCAGCGGAGATGAAGCTGCGATGGCCGCCGCCGCTCTTGGGTCACTGGTAAATGTGGCCGTCAAGGACCCAAGAGGACCGAGACTCGGTGTGGAAAGCCAGACAATAAGCCAAGGAAGCACGCCTCGTACCACCACGACGGCAAAAAGAAGTCCCCACAAAAGAAACCATCGCCTCCCCCGCTCCCCCATACCGGACAGCACTTCGGCGTTGATGACAGCATTATCAATGCTGCTCACCCCCTCAAAGAGGGACAGACCAAGGATAACCAAAATTGCAGACAAGATGGCCACGCTGTTAAGTATAGCACGGGTTACTTCCCGGAGAACTGCACAGTAAAATGTTTATCCCCCGAAAGATCCCCGCTATAGATAAGTTTACCCCCGAGGTCAGTGAGCGCTTTTGTGCTTTGGGATACTACGCGGGCATCGTCTGGATACCGAAGAGTCAGGCTATAAGGATCACTACCGGTACCCGGCTGCTTGAGCACAAACAGGTCGTATGTAAACGACGAGTTTACGAAAAGGTCAGGATGCGGCGTGGTGTAGGTTATCTGAATCTGCTTTTTCGTCTTCTTCGGCACGACAATCAGAAACCCAACTATTTTTTTACCCATCTCCGATGTCGTCTGCACTTCAAGCCCTGTTGGTATGACAAATCGGGGAGACTCGTAGATGTATGGATCCGTCACCGCATCCGTAATTTTTTGGTCAACACCGTCAATGGCAATGTCGGTTACCACTGCTTTCCCGGGCAGCAAAAAGCGAAGATAGTTTTTGTAATCCCCGCCGTACACCGTATCCGCTGTACTCGTATTGTCATACGTTACCGTGAGAACCGATGTCTCGTCTCCATTATCCGCGATCGCGACTTCCTGCTGCAGCCTCCGCTTTAAGTAGTAGTTTGCCTTATTGGCACCCAGATTTGCCTCGTTAACGCCTATGTAGTCCAGGACTGTATTTTGTCCTGCCTGCCGTTCATCCACGAGAGACGACGAAAGTCCGGAGACAGACAGGAGACGCTCTACCCTGTCATCCGTCGCGGCGATCAGTAGATGTTTCTCCTTTACGCCGGACAAGAGTACATTGAGAAGCCCCGAGTAAGAAATATTCCGGGTATCCGTGAGACGAAGCTTGAGGGCTGAGAAAACTGAACGAAGAAAATCCTGTTTTTGCGTGGATCCCGGGAAGAAATCTTGTTGCGCCTGCTTTTCCGCCAGTGAATAAAAATTAGATGCCCCGACAGTCTCTTTGTACTCCGGTACGTACACGGGTCCTGCCACCATGAGTAGATCTTGCAGGAAGCTTACATCAACAGACAAGACCACGTCTGCCTTACTTCCTGTCTCAAGAGACAGAAAGTAAGCGGCCATTTTCCCGTCCTTGCCAAAGTCGGCGTCAAAGTTGCTATCTCTGAGAAACCAATGCTTTATCTGCATGTACCGGCGAAGCGGATACGGCGGCTCGACGTGGCCTGTCAGTTTACCATCAGCATCGTAAACGTTGTGGATGGCAAAATCCAGCAGTCGTCCCTTGTCCATTGTGAACGTCGCGTACGACCCGATGAACCCTCCCCCCGGTCGAAGCTCCATATTATTTTGAAAAAGCAAAAGGTAGTTCTTGGCTCCTTGAAAGCCAAAAAGGCTCGGGAGGACATCCTGTGTATTGGCAAAGATGGTTTCCAGCTGGGACAGTCTTCCCAGCTTCCGCGAGACAGAGGCGGGGAGACTCCCCTCAGACTGCACCTCCTCGAGCGTGATAAGCGCCTCTTTTACAGCGGTGACTCCCGCAAGAAAATCAGTCTTCGGATCAAGACTTAACCCTCTCCCGATGCCGCGAAAACGTTGGGCAGCCTCAGATATTTGCCAGGCGGCAGCGGCGAGACGCTCCTCCGCGCTGATTGTCTTTGCCAGGCCTAAGGCCGGCGGACCAAGAGCAGTTCCCCTACCCAGAGCAGCCAGTAGCCCAGCCGGGCGGGCGGACAGGGAAAGCACACCTTCTGCCCATGACGCATATTGTTGAGACGACGAAAACTGTCCTCGTTCCAAAGCAGACTGACTCGAGCGGAGAAGAAGCCCACCGCTACCGGCACCCAGCAGGACTAGGATAAAAGGCAGTAGCAATAGACAAATCAGGAGCAGGATCCGCCGGAGCATCCTCCCCTGCCACCTTCTTCGCTTCACGCTAACTCTTTTTCGGGGAGGAGAGATACTGCCTGCCTTTTCCAGCAGACCGGAACGTCCGAGCGCCTCAGCGAGATCATATACCGGATGGACATATTCTCCCTCCGGGATGTATGAGATTTCTGAAAGCCTCGGCTCTTTGTAAAAGTCAATTGCTGTGTTGGGCTGCCGCCTGACGATCAGCCGTGCCACTGAGAGTGCAGTCGGCGGATGTTTGGGAAAAAGAAGAAGAGGTTTCTTCTGCCTGTCATCCGTGAAGATAATGCTTACCAAAAGCAGAACCAGATCGTCAAGTAAGATAGGGTAAACAAAATGGAGACCTGTATTGGGGATCAAAAGCTTCCCGTAGAGGTGGAGCTGCTGCAGGTAGGCAGTTGTTTGATTCTGCTCCTCAACTCCACGACCAAAAATTTCACCAAATATGACAACTACCGCCCGCGGGTCCCGTTTTTGAATCTCCTCCAACAGCCGGGGAGAAGCCAGAGAAAGAGGAAGACAAATATATACTTTTCCGCCTGACTCATCCCTTTTTTTGGCAAGCGAACGCAGTATAGTCAGTGTTTCCTTCTCGCCTTCATAGACCACAAGCATGCGGGAAAAATCGTTATCTGGGATACGAGGAAGACGATTACCATATGGAACATGTACCGTTGTCCCGAGGTTGGCAGTTTCATTGGCACTGACAAGTACGCTCAGGTACTCTTGGCCAAGCGTCCTGACGAGAGCGTTGCCGATAAGTCCCTGTCTGTCAATAATGAGCAAAGGCTTTTCGTGAGGAGAGCGCTCGGCAACGAAGGAGGGAGGTTTTTTGGACATACGCTCTTATCATACACGGAACCGTTCTTTTCTGTAAACGGCTTTTGCGTTTAGCTTGTTTTCATAAGCCAATTTGCATATTTTCTCGAGACCAACCCTCTCTCCCGAAAGAATACGTGCAGATAAAAATATCCGAAAATGCCGTCCGCTGCCCGGGACAGTGCCAGGCTTCTGTCTTTCGAGGAATTTTCCCGCTCCGGCATTCCAAATTGCTTGTTCTCTCAACCTTTCTGCGGTTGCCAGAGCATGCCCCAAATCAGGGCAAAAAGCAGCTGCCCCTGCTGTAGTGTTACAAGGTAATGGTCAACCAGCCCTATGAGTAGAAGGCAGACGAAAGCCGTAGCCAAGTAGGCGTTCGCCGACTTTCTCCAGTCAAGCTGCCTAGTATGCTGCAACGTCTTTGCCATAAACCAGGCAAAAAGTGCACCCCCCCAAAGGCCTGTCTCCGTCAAAAGCACTAGATAAATCATGTGGATTGGCTGCACCTGCCAGGGGTAGAGGAGTGGGGAAAGACGGGAGAGTGCCGGAAGCGTTTCGCCTACTCCCACACCAAAGAGCGGATGAGCCAGAAAAATAACCGCGCCTTCCCGAAGCAGGAGTACCCTTGATAAAACAGCTATCTCTCCCATCCGCGTTCCGCCGATCCTGATCCAGACGTCAGGCAGGGTGCGTGAGACAAGTATTGTCCCGAGAAGCAACATGCCTATGCCGGCGGTAAGCTGTTTGACAAGGTAGCGTTTTCTGTCTAACAAAACGGCTACCCCCAGTCCAATCCAAAAAAGCAAGTAAAGCATAATCGCCGTCCGGCTAAGAGTCAAAAAAAGTGCCGCGGAGCCGATCAGAAGAAACAAGAAAGACAGCGTCTTACTCAAACGGGCGCTGGCTGACCGCAGGTACCAGACAGACAATATGAGCACCACAAGTAGAAATCCGGCTAGCACATTAGGGTGGGGGAGCGTTCCGTAAGGTCGAAGCACCAGGTGACCATCAATCACGGCATTGGCAATACCCGGCGTTTGGCCGGTGAACTGCCGTTCACCCAGCAGGTACAAAGCGCCGCCGATCGAGCCCTGGTGAAGATACTGTCCGATCGCCAAAAGCGACTCACCGCCGGCCGAGACCATGAGAGTGGATACGACGGGGGTGAGCCTTTTCCGCTTTACAACCCGGGCGATGAGCAGCCCAACCAACAAGAACTCAATCACTTTCAAGTCACCGTACAGCCCGAGGAGGGGAGAGCGGGAGAAGACACTGCTTAAAAAAAGTGAGAGGAGTACCAGAACGAGTACCCGCCGGTGGCGATATAGAAATCCTAAGATCAACTGCCGGTTCGTACCGTCCCACAGTGCAGCTATTCCAAAAAGCAACGCCAGGATATCAGTGAAATAGAGTGTCGGGGAGAGATAGTCAATTCGAAAACCAAGGAGAAAGGAAAACGGAGGCCAGAAGTGTTTTCCAAGTTGGGTTGGAAGAAATAAAACAAGCAGGAGAAAAGGCAGAAGATAGCCTTCTTTCCTATTTCGGGCGGACAATAAGAACCCGCTCTTTACCCTCGCCCATGGATTCGGAGGTAACCTCATCATCATTTTGCAGCGCCAGGTGCACAATCCGGCGCTCCCAGGACTTAAGATCGGAGAGAACTTGCTCATGGTTTTCCTCCAGTGCCCGTTCTTTTACCTGTCGCGCCAACTGCTCAAGATACTCCGTCCGGTGTTTTTTGTAGTCGCCAACTTCGAGCGAAACACGGACATAGTGGCCAACCTGCTTCGTGACCATAAGCGAGATAATAAGTTGGAGCGCCTCTAGTACCTCACCGTGATAACCAATCACCATGCCGGTGTCTTCCGTATCCAGTGCGACATCAAGCAGACCGTCCCTTTCCACAACCTCAGAGCTGCCAGATACACCTAACAGGGTAAACAGACGTTCCACGGTACCACGGGCTTCCTCCAGTTCTTTTTTTGATAACGGTTGTATCTCGTCCATAACTACTTCCTTTTACTTTTCCCCGACTTCTTAGACTTGGGGGGACGGGCGGACGGCCCTTTTTTCTCAGGCAGCGCCAACGGTTGAGAAACGGGGACAAGCCCTGCCAGTCCTTGGATTTTATACTGCTGTATGATACCAAAAATTGTAAAAGTATTCCAGTACAAGGAAAGGCCAATCGGGAATTGATATGAGAAAAAGCCGATCATCAGCGGGAAGAGATAGATAGACTGGGTCTGGAAGGCTGAGGCAAAATCGCCCTCCTTCTTTTTTTCGCCGGGAACCTGAGGAGCCGACTGAAACATCATCTTAGACTGGATGAACTGAAAAATACCTGTCAAGACGGGAACCAGGAGAACCAGCCAGCCGACAATACCAATCAGCTCAGACGGCGTCTTGCCAAGCGGCAGACCAAAAAAGTTAGTGTCCCACAGGTGGTGCAGCTTGAGGGAATCAGTATAAATAAGATTATTTATCTGTGAGAGTTTCGTGTACTTCACCGTGTTGCCAAGCACCGAGTAGAGCGCCCAGATAACAGGCAACTGTATGATCATCAAGAGACAGCCGGAGGCGGGGTTGACACCGTGCTCCTTGTAGAGTGCCATTGTCTCTTTCTGCTGGCGGGCAGAGTCACCTTTATGCACCTCTCGAATTCGTGAGAGATGGGGATTGAGCTCCTGCATTTTCTTCGTTGTCTTAATCTGTGAGGCAGTGAATGGATAGAGAATGAGCCTGATAAATACCGTCATGGCAATAATGGCAAAACCGAGAGCAGAGGGGACATGCAGGAGTGTAAGTAGGTGGAAAAAAACCACCAGGATATTAAAAATAGGCTGAACAAGGATAATATTAAATAGTTGCATAACGTTTTTTAGTTCCCGGTCGACAGGAGAGAATTCGCAACACGGCTTGACGCATTCCGCGTCCTGCTCCGTATTTTTCAACCGCACGGAGAGCATAGGACGAGCAAGTCACTTCATAGCGGCAACCACTGCCCGTTCCGACTATCTGCCTGAGAAGAACAGAAAGATAGTTTCTATATAGCCTGATTGCCCAGATAAGTATTGTCTTCATGAAAGTAATTTTTCAGCTATTAGAGCGTCTCGGACGGCGGCTCTCATCTGCTCTGCCGTCTTTCCCGCTGCTTCTGCTTGCACAATAAACAGCATATCACATCCGGACGCTATTCTTCCAAGGTCATTCTCAATTTCCGAGCGAAGAGCCCGCTTTATTCTGTTCCGCTCCGCTGCTCGCTTATCAACCCGTTTTCCTATAACAAACCCAAACCGCGAGTAGGAGAGCCTGTTTTGCGAATATCTGAGCAGAAAAAAAGCTGTTCTCCGAGAAGTTGAAGCGGGTAATCGAATGGCTGCGGGCAGGCGAAATTGTTTTTTCAACATGAAACAGACATTAGACACTGACTGTCG
>JAKAMH010000107.1 GCA_021813005.1 bacterium | reverse complement strand
ATGTGGAATCCCGATCTGGGACATGAAATCTGGAAGGAACTGGAGGAACAACATGCCTGAGCTGACGATTGAAGACATCCTCAGAAAAGCCCAAGCGCTCGTAACAGACAGCCATGTCGTTTTAACGTCCGGCCTCCATTCCCCCGTCTACATCAATAAAGACGCTATCTATCCACACACCGGACTGGCATCCCTGGTAGGTAAACTCTTTGCCGATAAGGCAGGCAGCTTTGCCATCGATACGGTAGCCGCCCCGGCACTCGGAGGCATCATACTTTCCCAGTGGACTGCCTACCATCTTGCGAAAATAAAACAACAGGAGATTTTCGGCATCTACACAGAGAAGACGTCTGACAAACAACAGATCTTCACAAGGGGGTATGACGCCTTTGTAAAAGGGAAGAATGTCCTGATCATTGAGGACCTGACAACGACCGGCGGATCGGTCAAAAAAGTGGTAGACAGCGTCCGCAGGGCCGGCGGAAAGGTCGTGGCAGTTGGGGTTATGATCAACCGGAATCCGGAACTGGTTGACGGCACGCTCTTTGATGCGCCCTTCTTCGCATTGGGAGAAATGAAGGCAACTGCCTACAAAGAAAGTGACTGTCCGCTTTGCCAGAGACATGTACCTATCAATACATCTGTGGGCCACGGTAAGCAATTTCTCGCTGCCCGACAATAGGGTTTGCCCTGTGACCTTCGATTCATTATAATACCCATACGCAATTTGCCGTCTTAGCTCAACGGTAGAGCAGCGGTATCGTAAACCGCAGGTTGTCGGTTCAAATCCGACAGACGGCTCTAAAATTGAAAACGAATTTACAGAGATAAGGAGTCCTGCAAAGCAAGACAAGTCGTGGGTTCAAATCCCACCTCCGGCTCAAAAAATAGGCTTATCTGTTCCAGCCTGACTGATAGCCCAATAAATAGTTGCGTTCACAAAATCAAGAGGTATATACTGCCAGTATGGGAAAGTCACGCCTGAAACGAAAACAAGTACGAAGTGCAAAGCGAAATCTTTATCTTATGCTTGCTGGTGCATCTGTTATACTGATAGTCGGTATCGTATATGGACCACAGCTGCTTATCAATTTCTCTATCGCCATAGAAAATCTTCGCCACCCCTCGGCAGCCAGCCTGAGTACAAATACCTCGAGCTCAAGCAACTACGTCGCACCGCCAAGCCTAAATCCGCTTGAGACAGCGACCAACAGTGCCTCTACCTCTGTTTCAGGATATGCGCTTGCCGGTCAGACAGTTAAACTCTATGTGAATGGCAGCGAGACAGATCAGATAAAGGCTGGACAAGATGGTTCATTCACCTTTAAGACTGTGGCGCTGAGCCAGGGGACAAATACTATTAAGGCCAAAGCCGTAACTAAAAACCACAACCAGAGCAGCTTTTCCAATCTCTTAACCATCTCATACCTCTCTCAAAAACCCACTCTGACTGTTGACCAGCCGCAGGACGGACAGCATTTTAGCCATGATTCCCAAACTGTCCAGGTTGGTGGTAAGACTGATCCGCAAGATAGGGTTACCGTCAACGGATTTTGGGCTATCATTGATGACCAGGGAAATTATTCTTACCTGCTTCCCTTGCAAAACGGTGACAATACCATAACTGTCGTCTCCACTGACCAAGCCGGTAATACAACCAGCAAGACCATTAAAGTGACTCGCGATTCATGAGGCCGCCCAGAGTAAAAAGCCAGAGCATGATCGGCGGATAAAAAAGACTGTTGATAAAAAGACTGTCAAACAATACTCCGATGAGCGAAAGCACAAAAAGCAAGGCAATCCGGGAGTGTTTTTTGCGGTACGTAACCCATGCAGACTTGAGAAGCCGGCAGATCATAAACACGAAAGCCGCGGCTCCCACAACTCCGGTTGTCGCCAGCACGAACAAAAAACTATTGTCCGTCCCTGCCCCTGAGTGACTTGGAAAAGGAGACGACAGGGAGATATACCCGTATTGTAGTTGTGCATAGCGGTAGGCATCAAACCCAACTCCCAAGACCGGGTTTCTGAGGAACACTTCCACTGCGGTACTAGCGGACGTCAGGCGTGCCTCACTTGAGGCGATGCGGAACAAGTTGGTGTTCTCAGAATGTGAAAAGGGTAAAAGTGCAAGGACCAGTATCACACCCGCCGCAAGGATAGCCAGGATATACCGTTTCCTCTGAGTCAAAAGGAGATAACAGACTGCCATCACCAAAAGCATGAGAAGGGCGCTCCTGGAAAAGGTTAAGACAATAGCACCAAATGTACCAAGGAGGCCAAGGACCAAAAAACCATTTCTCAAGCACAAGTATTTCTTACACCCGCTAAGCGTAAATAAAAGAAAAAACCCAAAGAGCACGAGAAAAGCACCCATGAAATTAGGATCAAGGAATGTCGAAAACAATCTGTTAAGATGCTCGTCCCACCCGAGGTAATACAAATTTCGTAGAGCCGGGTAAAAAATATACTGCAAATAGCCAACGACAACCAGCAAAATCCCGGCAATAAGCATAAAAGAACGAAGTAAGCGGACGTTTCCGGTGCTGAAATCCAAAGAAACAAAAAGTAGGCTTGCATACATAAACCAACGGACCAAATATAATGACGAGGTGCCAAGATCGGGCAGTGAGTATCGCCCTACTGCCGCGGCAAGAGACAAAACACCGGTCGCTATAAATAATAAAACCGGACCGGTAATGTATTTGGGAGCAGGCCACCGGTGCCTAAAAATAAATTGTCCATAAAAAACGAGGACTGTCAGAAAGACCGCAATATCAAGTAACGTCACAGCAATATTGGAAAACTGCATTCGCAGAACTTCACCGCCAACAAGCCCTATGAAAATAAAACCAATAAGAACAGTCGTAAGCATAATAAAGAAAAAAAGTTTCTGCTTTGCTCTATTATAACGTAGCCGGGAGAAGACTATTCGTATCGCCTATCTTCACCCTTGGTATAGA
>JAKAMH010000020.1 GCA_021813005.1 bacterium | reverse complement strand
AAATTCATAGAATGCCGAGAAGTTTATCCTCTCGCATCATACTGCCTGCAGATTATTTTCTTTTCTTCTTTGGTTTGGGGGGAGATTTGACAAGTATATACATATATTGTATGATTTATGTATATGAAGACACAAACATTCAATATTGCCCTACCATCTGACTTGGTAAAAAAAGTTGACGAGACTGCCAAGAAAGAGTATCGCAATAGAAGCGAGCTTATTCGTGAGGCACTGCGTGCCTACCTGAAAGACGCACAGGAATGGGAAGAGCTTTTTGCTTACGGGAAAAAGCAAGGTAAAAAGTTGGGTATTACCAGTGAGGAGCAAGTTAATAAAATTGTCTCAGAGTATCGGCATGGTAAAAAATCTTTCTAACATCGTCGTCCTCGAAACCAATATTTTTGTCTCCGCTCTCATGTTTGGTGGTAAGCCGGGTCAGGTTATGGAACTCGCCAGCCAGAAAGTTTTTTCCGTGGTGACTTCGCCCGTTCTTCTTGGAGAGCTTGTAGAAACCTTATCTAAAAAATTTGATTTTGACACGTTACATCTGCGACTTGCAGAAAAGAAAATAAAACAACTTACCCGCGTAGTGCAGCCAACGACTGAGATCAATGTGGTACGGGATACATCTGACAACAGAGTTCTGGAGACGGCTGTGGAAGGAAAAGCTCAGTATATCGTTACAGGTGACAGTGACCTGCTTGACCTGAAACAGTATAAAAATATTACGATTCTCACCGTAACAGAATTCTTAAGAGTGCTTGAGGGGAAGTAGACTACTTTCTTTTATTCGTAGGTTTGGGGAGGGGGAGGGCGTCTGCAGTCCGCACGATGAGCTCCGTAATCCACTCTCTATCTTCCCAGAGATCTGTGCTTATATAAAAATACATCTTGGAGCCCGGATAAGCAGGAGCTTCTTCCGGCTCGCCGATGTATTCCCGCCCCGCCTCTGTCGGTTTCACAAAGAGCTTATCATTGCAGACAAAACCCACAACTTTTTCATTTAGGTACACCGCATACTCCCCAAACATCTTCCGGTAGCGAAGCAGGCCAGCCCCTGCAATCTGCTCAAAGAGGAACTCTATCGTCTTCTGACTCGTCGCCATAGAGTGAGTATAACAAATTCCATAATGTCCTATGCGTAATCAAACATGTAAAAATAAATTATATTATTGTATTGTGAATATTTTTCTCCATTCAGGGGATGATGAGTAAATCCTTATATTTTTATCGTAGTTAGTTGTTGAGATATATAAATCCAATGGGAAAAGATTATTGTCAGGATACTTATCATATTTAGTTGGTCTGTCTATATGAAAACTGCCGGAGATTGTATTATCACCCGGATGCAGATTAACAATGTCAACAACTTCTTCAATAGGCCCTTTATTTGGTATTGAACTCCTTATGCCATTTCCCGGCTCTATGATTATATTTCGTATCTTTATATTTTCCTTTGTTGGATTATTAATTTTATATTTGAAGGTATATAGATACGTGAACCTGGGTGCGTTATTAACCCTCGTAATTTTTTCATCTTCAACAGACACATGAATTTGATCCAGTAATTTCTGTTGACTGCTAGACTGAAAACTAAGGTATCGCATGTATATTGCTGGAGGCGTAAGTATCGTAAATAATACAAGTCCACTTATGCATATTAGTGATACAACACTGAGTGGGAGCATTTTTTCCTTTTTTACATATCTTCTAAAAAATATTACATTTGCAATCCATAAGATGGGAAATAGTATGAACGCATTAATTGTCGGAACGAGGTAAAACACTACAAACCCAAAAAACATTATTAGGATAAGTCCACTACCTGAGAAGATTGCAAGTGGAAGTCCAATCACCAAAAGTGGAATAAATTCAACTGCATACGCTCCGAAACCAAATGCCAGACTAAAGCCAAGCGCCATGAGTAGTGTTTTCTTCATGTAATTAGAGTATATAATGCTCAGCTGTGATTAGGCAAATTATGCATATTACATCTTATATTCATTGTCAAACATATATTAAGGTGTCGTGATGCTCTTGGCATATATGAGGGATTTGAGTATACTGC
This sequence comes from bacterium, assembly GCA_021813005.1. GTDB lineage: Bacteria > Patescibacteriota > Microgenomatia > Levybacterales > UBA12049 > JAKAMH01. Next base: position 11,057 of record JAKAMH010000020.1, on the reverse strand, counting down.
ATCTATGACATTACCAGAGGTGGTGCTGCTTATATTTTGGGGGATCTTTCTTTTTTACTGGACTATCAACTGGAAAAACGTCAAACCGACAAAGGAAAGACGATTCAGTATAGTCAGCCTCCGGGGAGGAATATTTCTCATACTCGCCCTGCTACTGATTGATCGCTTTACACTGCATAACTCTCTGCATCTTCCTGCCTGTCAGTGGACATGGGTGGGGTGTAATTTTCTTGCCCATTCTTCGCCTACGCAGTCGATTTTCGCTGGAACAGTGAGTGTGCTTCTCGGTGCAGCGGGATTAACGGTCGCCGTCCTAGCACGACGGACGCTTGGCCGAAACTGGAGCTCTGGGCTTGATGTCAAACAAGGGCATGAGCTGGTAACCAGAGGTGTGTATGCATATATACGCCATCCCATTTATGCCGGACTGCTGCTTTTGCTTCTGGCCACTCTCATACAGTACAGGTCTGTTTTGGAGGTGTTTATCTGTATCATCGTCTTTGTCGTAATACTCTTTCGCCTGACAGCAGAGGAGCGTCTGATGACTCATACATTTCCCAAAGAATATCCTCAGTACATGAAGCAGACTAAGAGATTGATTCCGTTTATCTGGTAACCCATTTTCGTTTCTCTACCATAGTTGGTGTAATCACCCTCGTGAACTTAGCAGTCAGGGTGAGCACGCGAGTATACCAATTCTATGACAAATCAAAAAACTTGTTATAGAATTTTTTTCCCAAGAAATAAACTATTCCGATTACTCCAACTGCAATTACGGCACTCCCAATGATATCTTCTACGTGGTGTACTTTGGCGAGTACTCGGGCAGATCCCACCAGAATCGCCATTACAGCCAATATAATACCCAGTTTGCGGTTATAAAGATATATTACAGATGCCAGTGCCATAGTCAGAAGCATATGATCTGAGGGAAATCCATTATCTGCGATATGGGGAATGAGAGGCTTTACATGTTCAACAACAAATGGTCTGGGATCAAAAATTAAATGACTGCAGATTTTTGCTACGAGTAATACGAGAGGAAGGGAAATCATCGAGAGTTTGAATAATGAGAAAAACAGTGCTTTCTGCATTTTCCACAGGTATGCAAAGTATAGCAGGAAGATGGCTACGGAGGCGATAAACAAATATTTGGCGGTGAGAATAATAACTATATTCATAAAATGAAACAGGCGATTATTCCTTACTCCCTTTTATATCCACATGAGAAAGTGTAAGAAATGCAACAAAGATAACAATGAAAATAGTCAAAACGATACTTGTTTTTCCGGTTCCAAATCCTATACCTCCCAAATCAGGGGTTCTGCCAAGCCAGTCGGCAAAAGAGGCTCCCAGTGGTCTGGTAACAATATACGCCGCCCAGAAGGTGGCCACTTCGTTTACTTTGAAGATTTTGTAAGCGACAAGTGGGACAGCAAATATCAATGCAAAGAGGACACCTGAGGTTAAATATCCCAAGTTGAGAGTTATTGCCGTCATATCTCCGGTCGCGGTCCCCAGCGCGAAGGTGGTAATAATAGCGAGCCAGTAAAATAGCTCACGTCTGGGATTTATAATACTGTGGATCGAAAGAGTCCGCTCGACTTTGTACCAAATCACAAAAATAATTGTCAGTGCAATCGCAAAACAAATTGTTGAAATGAGGTAAGGCACTCCCAAGACGATATGGACGACATCTGCTGCCATGGTGCCGAAAACAGCTACCATTGTTACAGCCAGCCAATATATCCAGGCAATGTATTTCCTGACCCGAAACTGAAATGCTATTGTGATGACAAAGCCTATAAACCCTATGATGACTGCGATTACAGGATCAATATGATGCACCATAAAATCTGAAGTGGATTCTCCCACTGCAGTGGTGAGGAGTTTAATAATCCAAAAAAAGATAGTTATCTCCGGGACTTTTCTCAAAGTTTTTACTGAAAATATTTTTTTGAGAAACATACGTGAGAAATACATAATATCATTAATTTTGTTTACTAAACAATAGCTTTCTCTATCCTTTATTTCTTGCAAAAATAAATAGCGCGACTGTAGCAGTAGTAGATACTGTCGTTTTATCTGGATTCATAATAGGGTAAGAGAACAGTAACGGTTGTTCCTTTTCCCTCTACTGAAGTGATCTCGATTTTGCCTTTGTGTTTTTCTACAACTGTTCGGGCAATTGATAGGCCCAGTCCGTATCCTTTAGAACTTGAGCGGGCAGGGTCGACGCGGTAGAACCGATCAAAGACCTTTTTCAGTTCCGGGTGGGGGATACCGATACCAGAATCACGGATACTCACAAGCGCTGCCTGTTTGGTTTTTTTGAGAGTGACCCAAACAGTTCCTAAAGACGGAGTGTATTTGATGGCATTGTCCAGGAGGTTAAAAAATAATTGTTGAAGCAGATCTTCCTGTCCGGAAACGATAAGGTTATCATTTGTTGATCTTAAGTGAATAGCGATATTTTTATCCTTTATTCTATGCTGAAGCTGTGCACATACCGCATTTATTATATCTGTGAGGTCTACAGCTTCAGCTTGCATGACATACTTACCCTGGTCATCCCGCGCCAAGAATAACAGACTTTCAACCAGACCGGTCAGTCTGCTAACCTCCTCCTTGTTACTGATAATTGTTTGCTTATAATCCCTGTTTGTCCGATCTTTTTTCAGAATCACTTCCATTTTTCCTGCCATAATTGATAATGGTGTTTTTAGTTCATGGGACGCGTCGGAGACAAATTGCTTCTGTTGTTCATGGGCAATGACGATTGGCTCAAGTGTTTTCTTTGCCAAAAACCATGAAAGGGTAGGGATGATTAAAATGAAAGCCCCATTGAGGGCAAGCAGAATATCCCGTAATTGGTCAAGCGCGACATCTCCCGCAATAGTTACGATGGCAGTTTTTGTATCTTCAAACACACCTTCATGCTGGCCGGTTTGTTGCTGTGCCTGTCTTACACGACTTATATATCTTTCACCAAATGAATGATCCATCCAGAAGTATAAACCAAAGCTAAATATCCAGAAAAGAAGCAGGAAAAGTATTGAATAAAAAAGGGTTAGTTGTACCTGGGCTTTTTTAAACATATTACGGCAATTTTAAAATATATCCTGATCCTCGCATAGTATGAATAATTTCTTTTTCCTGCGGGGTAGTTTTTAGCTTCTTCCTCAGATATTTAACATACGTTTCGACAATATTGGAAAAACCTTCATAGTTGTAATCCCAGATATGTTCAAGCAACTGCGTTTTGGTGATAACGGTGTTTGGGTGGCGCATGAGATACTCCAAAAGAGCGTATTCTCGTGTGGTAAGAATTATATTTTTTCCGCCCCGTGTTGCAGTTTTTGTCGCGGGATTGAGTGTCAGATTATCAAATGTCAGGATAACGGGATCAGCTTTTTTCCCTCGCCTTACCAGAGCCCTGATCCTGGCTGTTAACTCAGCAAAAGAAAATGGTTTGATGACATAATCATCTGCTCCGGCGTCAAGTCCGGTTATCTTATCCTCTACAGCTGTTTTGGCGGTTAATAGCAGGATCGGGATACCGGTACTTTTCTCTCTGATTTTTCGGCATACACTAATGCCATCCAGTTTAGGTATCATTACGTCAAGGATGATACAGTCGTATTCATTAATTTCAAATTTGTAGAGTGCTTCCTCACCATCCTTGGCGATATCCACCGCGTACCGTTCTTCCAGAAAACCGCGTCTTAAAAAGTTGGCAATTTTTTCTTCATCTTCTACAATGAGTAAGTGCATACGCGCAGTATACTGGAAAGAAGATGAAAATAACATGAGATTTTGGCTAATCAGCGTCAAAAATTTTCATTTTATTCCCACCTGAATTTACGTATAATAGTTAGACAATTATACGTTTCAAGTTTATGAAAAGAAGGACAACCATTTTAACTGGTGTGGTTTTTGTACTGTTTTTAGTCATGGTATATCTTGTTTCAGCCAGTGATTCAGCTGTAGCTGCACAGGCCGCAGACACTATTTTACGACCCCTACTTGGAAGTAAAAATACAATTACACTTGAATCTTGGTATTTTGCAGTCAGTGACGATCTGCAAAAATTCCGCTATAGTTACCAAAAAAGGAATGCCAATATTTTTACCTCTGCGTTAGCCAGTACATCCGTGAAAAATGCTTCAGTCAGCAGCGAGATGATGCAACTACCTCCTTTGACTTTAAGCAAGCAAATTCCACCTTTTCCGTCAGAAGGCAGATGGCAGACTATTCCTGAAAAATTATTTCCGGGCCAGACGGTACTTGCCAAAACATTTATCAGACCTGATACTGAGCGTCCATATGCTGTTGTTTCTTTGGTTAAAATGAATCTGCAAGAGTTGAATGTCGGAGTGCAGGCAGGAACATACTATCCGGGTGGGTCACATGGAGCATACGGTCCGGGTATAGTTCCAAAATCAATCCAGAAAGCAAACACCCTGGTCGCGGTTTTTAATGGTGGTTTTATGGAAAAGGATGGACATTATGGCATGATTGTAGGAAATAAAACCTATGTACCACTGAGGGAAGGACTGGCAACTTTGCTTGTTTCTTCAAGCGGAAGAGCCAGTATAGTTGATTATAAAGGGCAGTCATTTGGAAAAGATATTATCGGTATACGCCAGAATGGCGCCTTCTTGGTCAAAGGCGGACAAATTACCCCTTTCGTCGAGAAGAGTGCGGATACCTGGGGTAGGACAACGACAAATTCTATGTATACCTGGCGATCCGGTATCGGCATTACAAAAAACGGCAATCTCATATATGCTGTGGGGAACTCGCTTGTTCCTCATACATTGGCAATTGCCCTACAAAGGGCGGGAGCAGTAAATGCAATGCAGCTTGATATAAATCCCTATTGGGTTCGTTTCATTCTTTATACTTCAGACGGAAACGGAAATTATACCTATTATCCACTTCTTAAAGATATGCACAACGGCGGATACGCCTATCTGCATGGGTATAATAAAGACTTCTTCTACATTTACAAGAAGTCATAAATTGTAATCACCAGTTATTCCAATTATATTTTCATCCTCATCCCATCACCAAGCCTCTATACTGGGTACATCGAGAAAGGGGGTGAATATTAATCATGAAAAAATTTGTCATATTACCTACGTTGGCACTGCTTCTGACAGTCGGAGTATTTGCTCTTGGCCAGCAGAGTAAGTCTGCTCACGCGCAAGCGCCAACTACCGCACAGAGCACAAATGTCGTCAAGCAGTCGGTAACTGCTTCCGGTGAAAAACCAGATACAATGGAGGCAGGCACAAAAGTTAAGGGTTCAGAGGTAGATGTGCCGGGCGGGCAGAGCGTGTCTGAAAAGGGCTCAGAACCGAAAGGAACTGAGACAGACGGTCCAGGAGGACACCAAGACCTACAAGGGTCGAATGTGGGTCACCAATACAACGGAGCGGAGTAAGGTCTCTGCCCCAAGAGTTCGCAATACGGGAGATTAACAGTCTCTCGTATTGTTTTAGGTCGACTGGAAGGCAAATCCGAAGAGAGAATAATACCACGGAACTGAAGTTTTTATAACCTGTCCAGTTTGAGCATTGATCTGCTCCTCCACGTTCGCTTTCACCGGTATAATACCTAAGAATTTACGAACCTGAATGCCATCTGCTTGGTAGACTGGTGTGCCTTGCTGATCGGTGAGATTAAGCGAATTGACCGATGACAGTTTGCTTTGGGAGGGTAAATTCTGGAATACCTGGCTCGGGAAGGTCTTAATGACAGTAATTCCGCTGGGAGTTCTAATCGCCATTGTTTGATCTATAGGATTTATTACCACCGGATACTGGGTGGTGATGGTATAGGGGCCGTTCTTTATGGTAATAGCATTTTGTCCTCCGATATGTACGCTGACCGTGCCGGCCTGTGGGGTGGTGATCTGGGTGACAGGAGTAGTACTGGACGCCGGTGTTTGCAGTTCTTGAGTTATATTTCCCGGTTGCTCAAGAGTCACTTTACCTGACACAGAGCCTTCTTGAGGAGGTCGTATCTCTACGCTTTGCAGGTTATTATTCTCCGTTTGTTTACTTACTTCTTGCTGGACTTTTTCCACTTGTTGATGCACCTCGGGGATATCAGTCGGTTCCGGAGTGTCCGTTGGCTCAACACTATCCGGTTTCTCTTGGTCCTTGGACTCGGTATCACCTGAGGAGTTGGTATCACCGCTTCCTGAGTCTCTGTTATCGGCAAGATATGTACCTGTTCCCAAGACGTGAACGTTTCTCGGCGCAGTATAAAGCGCAATCCCCGCGAGCACAACGAGCAGGATAATTGACACAACTATAATATGTCTGTAAGAAAGAGTATGGAGGATTTTTGCCTTTTTCTCCGGCTTCATCGAGTTAGATTTTTTTCGGCTCGGGCTGCGTTTCATGATGTCTCATCTGTAGTAAGACATATTTCACTACTAAATGTCAATATACACCTGCCTGGCGCCAGAGCGCTGTTAAGTGCTGCCGGATCCCAATAATCCATAGATGGTATAATCTTCTCAAGAACCTAAGTGTCGGGATACATAATGCACAACCCACTTTTAGAGTCCAAGTTTAGCTAGAAAGCTAAAAGGTCTCGAAAGGAAAGAATTATTTTGCAAAGGGATGGAAAGGGGAGAATTATAGCTTCAAAATCTCCTGAGATCTTGCATAGTAAAAAACTATTTTATCTCTTGCATAAATTTGCTACAGTAATATTATATGCGTTTCGGGCGTTTAGTTTTTCTGTACTTTTGTCTTATCGTTTTGTTGTCTATTTTTTTTGTAGTACAACATACATTCGCTGCCTCTGGAACGAGCGCGCTCGTTGGCTTCTGGAAACTAGATGAAATCGCATCTGGGTCGACTGCCGTTGATTCATCTGGGTATGGATATAACGGCACACCCGTAAATTCTCCCTCTCCCTCAACAAGTGTTCCATATACTACTTTCCCTGATATGCGAAGTCTAAGTTTTAATGGTAGTAATCAGTATCTTAATATGACTAGCTATGTCAGCACGGCAAGCGCCTATACTTTTGCTGTATGGGTTTACCCGACAAGTCTTAGCCAGGGGAGTTTTGGAGGAGGAACAGGTGGATCAATCATTGATGCTAATGAAGGTGGAGGTTCCGATGGATATGATCTCGCGATTCAAAGTACAGGACAAATCTGGTGGTGGCCGGCAGCTAACGCTGATATACGAAGTACAGGGACAGTACCACTAAATAAATGGACACATATAGCTTTAACATATCAAAGCGGAGGAACAGTCAAAATGTACATTAATGGCGTACTAGACAGTACGCATACAGGAACAGTTGCGCCACAACAAGCTACGCACTTTAAAATTGCTTCGGAATCGTGGACTACGGGATATTGGAAAGGAAATTTAGATGATGTCCGTATGTACACTCGAGCCCTTTCGGGAACTGAAATTGCCGATTTAGCAGCAGGCAACCATACTACAGCAACCTGGACAGGTAGTACATCAACAAACTTTGAAACTGCAAGCAATTGGGATATTAATGCGATACCTGAGCCTTTTACAAAGTTTGTTATCCCGCAAGCCACAAATATGGCAAGCCTTTCTGCCAATGAACAATTTGGAGGGATAACGATCAATAGCGGAGGAACTTTAAATCTTGCTGGATTTAACCTGACCATGAATGATGTTTCCGCAACCAGCGGCCTTGCAACAAGTTCCGGAACGCTAATTGCAAATAATGCGGAAACAGTCACTAACCTTACTATTCCTACGAATTCAGGGACAGTCATGTATAACAATATAATTAATGCAACTGGTTTAAGTCTTGGGAATTCATATAATAACCTTGTCTTTAATGATGGACTTGTTGGATATTGGAAATTGGATGAAACCTCACAGGGATCTACGGCTGTAGATGCATCAGGATATGGGAATAATGGAACACCGGTTGGATCAACGGATTTACCCATTTCGAATTCTTCTATTCCTTCAGTTAATTTTGTCGATAAAGAAAGTCTCAGTTTTGATGGATCGGATGACTATGTAGATTGCGGTACAGCGCCTCGTAACTTACCCATTGGTTCAAGTGCCAGAACTATCTCCGCTTGGATAAATGGTACTTCTTTCACAGATTCAAATGGGAAAACAATAGCGGGATGGGGAGTAAATTCTACTGGACAGTTGAGTGAATTACGAGTGAATACATCTCTTAAAACTGAGTTTCATGGCTATGGCAATGATGTTGCAGGCAGTACAACGTTATCTACAGGACAGTGGTATCAAATAGCTGCAACAGTCACAAATAGCGGTGTTGTTACGATTTATGTTAACGGAGTTCAAGATGGAACAGGTTCGGTTACGCTAAATACTCCTGAATCAAATTGTAAAATAGGTAGGCAACCTAACTTCAATGGTCAATATTTCAACGGTTTAATCGATGATGTTCGTATTTATAATAGGGCATTATCATCTACGGAAATTGCCGCATTAGGAGCCGGAAATGAACCCTCTACTTCACTAGCTACGTCAGTACTAAATCATGCCCTAACAGTCAATGGTAGCTTGACGCTTTCCGCAGGAACAGTTGATGCATCAAGTGCAAATTATAACATTACAGTTGGTGGAAATTTTGAAAATGATGGAGGAGTATTTACCTCAAGAAACGGAACTGTGACACTTAATGGAACTAATCAGTCAATTAACTCATCAAACACATTTTATAATCTTACAAAATCGGTCTCAAGTGCAGATACTCTTACGTTTGGACAAGGCTCCACTTCAACTGTTTCTGGTACACTTACTCTTAGTGGGGCAGCTTCTAATCTTCTTGCGCTTCGTTCGGCTTCATCAGGTGTGCAGTTTAAAATAGATCCGCAAGGGTCGCGTTCATTATCGTATCTTAATCCACAAGACAGTAATAACATTAATTCGAAAGCAATTGCGTACGACAGTACTTTCACATATGGGACGAATTTAACTAACTGGACAACAATTGCTCCTACACCAACTCCCACACCAACACCAACTCCTACGCCCTCGTCAAATTCAAGTGGATCATCCAGCACAACAAGTTCTTCGTCAAGTCCGTCATGTTCTGCGACTGCTCCGAGCGGTACGCCTGATCTTTACCAATTAGATCCATCAGTTAATAGCATAACGCTTTATTTTACCCCTGCTGCGGGAAGCGATAGCTATTATATATCCTATGGTACCAACAGCTCTGCCAATCAGTTCGGAACATCTTTTACCAGTTCAGAAACAAGCGGGGCAGTCGCGTATACTATCAACGATTTGCAATCCGGAACAACATACTATTTCCGGGTCAGAGCAGGGAATGGCTGCGCGACTGGTGTCTGGTCGAGTATAAATTCCATAACAACATCTGGAAAATCAGCCCCATTAAATCCAATATCAATGATCGTTAAGACAGTTAAAAGCGCCATTCATCCTCAAAAGAGCATTGCCATTAATTCTTCAAATCTTACGACGGTAAAATCAAATGTCTGTGAATACAAAGTCTTATCAGGCGATTCTTTTTGGAGTATTGCACAAAGCAAATTGGGTGATGGATCTAAATATACTGTGTTACAAGATTTGAATAAAATTACAGGGGGAATTCATCCCGGCCAAATGTTACAGCTTCCTTGTAATAAAAATCCTCAAACAATCGCAAAAGCTAAACGGGAAGTTAGGCAATCAGGAGTAAGCTTGGATGTGAAAGTTTTGGCTATGAATAACCAACCTGTTGTGGGTGTGATGGTTACTCTTCATTCAGAAGTGCAAATGGCAAAAACTGATAAAAATGGAATAGCTCATTTTACTAATGTTGAACAAGGAGAGCATAAAGTCTTGCTCGCATATAACACCTACAGTGGCTCAGAACAAATAAAAGTTGATGGGATGAGAAAAGTGCAAGAACTCACGTTGAAAGTTCAGCTCACCAATGGTTTTTCATCACCTCTTGTATTGCTGGTGATGGCTGGTATGGGTAGTATTATTCTTTTCTTGCTGTTACTAATCTTCTTTTTACTTCGCAGACACAAAAAAGAGAAAGCTGCATGATATAATCGAAAAATGTTAAAAGTAGGGATTGTCGGGCTGCCATATGTTGGGAAGTCGACGATGTTTAACGCGCTTTTGATAGTATCCGCTAGTCACTCGAGAGTATTTCTTCTTTAAATTTCTTAGCTTCTGACAGAAAGTATTCTTGCCACTCGTTTTCATCAATGGGTTTCAACAGTCTGGGATAATCCTTTAATTGTGCGGCTTGCATGAATTGTGTCCCTAACTGTAAGAGATCAATATGCCAGTCAAACTTTATCCGCGCCTTTTTCATAAGATCAGAGAGAGAAAAACCGTATTCCTTTTGCAGCATGTAAAGATCGATAAAATCTCTGCTTCGGGGCTGTTGATAGATGGTGAACAGTTTGTTTATGGCAATATCAATATTACTATCAATCTTTACACCGAACTGACTTTTTGGCTTTTCAATTTGAGGAAAAGGAAAATAGGTAAACTCCGTTTTCAGTGTCTTTCCGTCTTTCAATTCAAGAAAGACAAGATTTCTATTGTAGCTGGTTGAGATATCAAGTGAATGATACCTCACCTCTTTTTTTATTGTTCCTAAGAAGGCAGTAATTGCTTCCATCTTTACTTCTTTTTCGGAGAAAAAGTCGAGGTCTTCCGAGTAGCGGTATGGGATATAAAATGCTGCAAGAGCCGTGCCTCCTGTTAGGTAGAAGTCATTAGACAGATTTTTTGTTTTGCCAAACAAATATAGAAATTGTCTCTGAGTATCATCAAGGATAGTATTTGCCTTCATATTACGAAAAGAGGAATCTGAGATACGCTCTCTTCTTTGAGTCAATTGAGAGCTTGGTGAAATATTTTTTCAGTTGTGAAACAGGAATCTTTTCACCGTTGAGCCCAAAATTAATAAGCTGCTCCAGTTTCTTCTCGAGTTAAATCCTGGAGTCGAAGTTCTCTTTTTCGACGAGATACAATATCTTGAGGGATGGGAACTGTTTATCAGTCGTCTCTACAGGCAGGGTTATAATA
>JAKAMH010000106.1 GCA_021813005.1 bacterium | reverse complement strand
CTGGCTGACTCAAAAACAGATGGCTGAGTTGTTTGACAAGGACAGCGATACTATCGGCTTGCATATCCGCAATGCCTACAAAGAAGGAGAGTTGCAACCGGATGGAACTACCGAGGATTCCTCGGTAGTTCAAAACGAGGGTACCCGCAAGGTTCGCAGAAAGATCCGTTTCTATATGACCTTACCCTAAGTGACAAAATGGATATTGAGCGGTTTCACCTGATTATCCGATTTGGCATGTTATACAGTGGTGATCTTTTATAAACTACAGCAGGTTACGTCAATACAAAATACATGTTCCAAATGGCGGGTTGAGCAGGGGCTCATCAATAAGGAGTTGGGCAGTGAAATGACCCCGAAATTTTAAGCTGAATAATTATCTCAACGCATGGGGATTAAAGTTGCAATATAACTGGCCGGACCGAATAAAACTTATCTTGGTAAATACGGTGTTAAACACCATCTTAGGCGTAATTATAGCTATGCTTATGCTGTTTCAAGATGTTGCTAAACAATACTTTACCAGTCTAAAGCAAATATTTCTTGTCGGAATATCTTTGGCAGTATTGCTCACATTGCCATTTTTTATAAAGGAATGGAAAAAGCTACGTAATCAGGAAAAAGCAGGAGAATTGCCCGACATGAAAGACATAAGGAACATCACAGGGCGCCAATTGATTTTCTTAGCCATTGGCGCTCCATTGTTTGTTACAAGCTTTGTGCTCTTTCAATTCGATTATAAGCCTGCTGCTGCCGTGTGTTTCATTTCCTTCCTAGTACTTTGGGCTGTTGAAACAGCGTATGTAAAAAGGCGGTACAAGAGAATCAAGGAAGAGAATAGAATTTAGTAAATCACAGCCCAACCACGGCCTCAGACGCGGACGGCTGACGCCGCCGGTCAAGGCCTCCCCCGTTAGATTCGATATCCTACCGGTAAAGGTTACACAATGACCCGTAAGCAGGAAGATCCAGACTGGCTTGATTATTTCTCCGGAGGAGTGCCTACGGGTGAGTTTTTTCGCATGACTCTTGATGACCTCACCAAAACAATTAATCGATCTGCTAGAGGAATGAATAGAGTCAATGAAGTCTGCTTTATTGGCCTCGTCTCGTATTTCGAAGCCTTTTGTAAAGACCACTTTGCTTCAATACTGAACATTGAACCAACGCTCTTGGTTCCCCTTCGGGACAATGGGCAAGACACACAAATAGATCCTGCTCGCCTCCTGGAATTTCAAGAACAATGGGACATCAAGCTTGGCTTCTTGGTAGCGGAGAAATTTGATTTTGGTACGGCGCAGAAGATAAATGCTCTGTACGGATCGCTACTAAAAATCACACCGTTCTCAAAAGACGAAGCTAACTATTACGAAGGAATCCTTCGCGATAGAAACTTGTTAATCCACCACGGCGGCACCTTCACTCTGACTTATGCGACGCAGACCAAGTTTTTACTAAAAAGTCATGCAGCCCGCCCGTTTTTGGACTCATTGGTTATCAGCCCGGACTATTTCGACGAGCGACTCGAGTTCATCAAAGGTATCGCGCGGAAGACCTTAAAAGCAACTCACTCTGCTCTTCACGCTCACATTGAAAAATCTGGAGCCAGCTATTCTGGTGAGCGACTGAAGGCCGTAGATGCTTTCCTGTGGTGGGATGATGGCCCTGAAATCTAACTCGTCGTTCGAGAGGGGCGCGTTGGGCCAAGGAGACCCCGATATTCCATGACCGCAAATCCTGAGATTAATCCAGTTTCGACAATTTATCGGTTGCCGCTTAAAAGCGATGTGACTCAAATTCTGCCCCATCGCGACAAGGATGCCGTCCTGACTCTCTATGCCCACTATTTCTTGGCAAGTGAGCTAATGCTCAAGAACTATAAGAAGCTGATTGCCAAAAGGAACCAACGCAGTCGACTGAGCCAGAACGATGAAGTTCAACTGTCAATCTACTTCTGCACTTGGCTCGGCTTCCTTGCTGTGACCGCCGAGGGATTTAAGAAGTTGGGGATTCGTAGATTGGTTAAGGATGCTCGCCCCCCGGATTTTGTCGAGTTGATTCCGAAGGCGGATGAGTTGGGAAAACTCTTGAAGAAGCATGACGACGCATTGAGAAAGTTCCGAAATAACGTTTTCCATTTGCGCGAAAGCGTTGAGGAGATCGAGCGTTTCTTCTACGAACAACCTAATAGACTGGAGTGGGCAGAGGTACTCCAAGCTGCATTCAACAAGTTCTTCTCAGCCTATCGAGTCCTTTGTCAGGTTCACTACGTGATTGAGAACCGAAAAGAGGAGATGTTTAAGTAGCCATCCGAAAAATCAACAATGGTACAAGGCATTAATATATTGACAACTCCAGATGAGGATGCCCAACTCGCGGCTAGACCCATCTCCGCTTCGCTCCGTGGGTCAGCCTTGTGACGTTAATCGCAGAATAAAGGAGAAATAACAATGACCATGGATTTACTCGATGTGGCTTGGAATGACGATATCCTTGAAGATGTACAAGCAGTAAATTACGAAAATATTGTCGTCTATTCAAGGGATTGGACTGTTGAAACAATTTATAATCAAATTGTACAGGGGAATATAGACCTAAACCCAAGGTTTCAACGACGTAACGCATGGAACGACCAGAAACGCAGTCGTCTCATTGAATCTCTAATTATAGGAATTCCTATCCCAGAAATTGTGCTCGCGGAGGACCCAATCAAGAAGAAGTCGTTCCTTGTCATTGATGGGAAACAACGCCTCCTGACAGTAGCTGGGTATTTCGATCCTAATATCCCATATTGGACGAGAAATGATCTTGCAGAACTCAAGGCACGCCCAGATCTTAATGGCGTTTCTTACGAACAATTGAGCGCTCAGCCAGGCTACACAGATGAGCACAGGTCATTATTGAATGCTGACATCAGATGTACTGTAATATCAAATTATGAACAAAACGATATACTTTACGACATTTTTTACAGACTCAATA
>JAKAMH010000019.1:4867-13631 GCA_021813005.1 bacterium | reverse complement strand
TTTTTTCCGCAATATCACGCAAAACATGCGTAAAAAAGTTGGTAAGCAGTTGTATGCCAAACGGTGCAAGAAGCGCCACGATAAGGATAGACAAGAGGAAGAATCGCTCAACAGCTCCGATATTAAAATCCGAATTTAAAGGAAACCCCGAATAGGCAATAAAAATTGGTCCGGAAAGCAGGAAGGCAAGGAAAAATGACACAAATAACCGTCTTTCACGGAAAAAGAGAAAAATCCCTCCCAAAATAGCCAAAATTATACCGGCCGGTGTCGCGTAGATGCGCATGAGAAGATCATACTGCGAAAGGGTAAATAGGCGTTGCGGAAGCGGAGCGTGAAATGAAAGTCCGTTAGCTCCGCTTGAAAATGTGCCAAAATCCATTCTTAGAAGAAGCCGCAAAAAATTCGGCAGATTTGAAGCATCGTCCCAGTTGATAGGCGGATGGTGTGATGCAGCAAGCGGGACATACGCATAGATAGAAAAGCCCAGGATAAAAAGCGATATACTGATCCATATCCGGCGCCACTCAGAAAAAAACTTTCTGTGCCAAAGAAGAATAAGTATAGACGGGAAAAGTAAAAGTATAGTCTGCTGATTGGTAAGCGCAAGCCCTGCCGTAATTGCCAGCCAGTAAAGGTATTTTTTTTGTTTCGTCTGATAATAGCAGATAGACAAAAAGAACAGCAGTGCAGCAAAGAGTGTGTTCAGCGCAAAAACCTCGGCCACCTCGGCGTAGAGAAAAAATATATACGAGAAAGCGAGAAAAAGTGCGGAGAACAAAGATAAGACGTATGACTTTGTTAGGCGCCGGACAGTCAAGTAGACAAATACAAGCGTTATTGAAGAGGCAACTGCTGAGATAAGTCCTACCCGGTAGGGAAGTGACACGTTGGGCACAGCCCAGGCAAACAAAATCCCAAGAACCGTCATCAGGGGATAACCGGGCGGATGAGGGACACCCATAACGGAAATCGCGGAAAGAAAATCTCCCACATCGCCACCATACACTGACGGAGATAGGTTATGGGTATATATAACTAATGAAGCTAAAAACAAAAAAAACGGAACCGCGACATTCCATCTCAGCAAATTACGCATGAGGATTATTCAGCGCACCAGTAACATTCGTTCGGGTCACCAGGCGTATGTGTTGCAGTAGCATTGGGTGTACCATCCTGGTTAAATTTGCAGTTGGCATCCTTTGCCTGTGATTTGGATTGCGGTTTGAAACAGGCAACAACTGTATTGGTGGCGTCAACCTCATTACTACTCACATAAATCGCCTTCAGAGTATCCGTAACCGTCGTGAATCCTGTTTTGAGCTCACCATCCGCAATAAGGCCCTGTAAGCAGTTAGTTGCGGCCGTATTGGATGCACCCCCGTAAAGAGGAATCGGAGCCACAGTAATGGGGGTACCGGCCGTAGTCAACGTCGTGCAGGCACCAACTGCCGCATTGTTAATATCCGTCCAGGGGAGAGTATTATGAGTTGTGTAATAACGAATATTGGCGTTGACAAATTCTACCGCCGTGTTCTTGACATTGGCATCCTGCGCTTTTTTGAGTTGCTCAAACGGATCAATGGTCGCGATAAGTGCCGCGGCCAGAATGCCCAATATACCGATAACGACAAGCAATTCAATAAGTGTGAAACCGGCGGCTTTTTTATTTGAGGTTAAGAATTGTTTCATATGGGCAGTTAGATCATCTACCTATCAGACTGTAACGCTACATTAAGTAAAACATACCGCTTGCATCTTTGTCAAGTGGGTAAAGTAGGCGCATATTTTAGGTAAGCGCCGTATGGATGATCCCGATCTCTTCTTTGGTATTTTCCGAGTTATATTTTTTACTCATCTCGGCAAAGATCTTGTCAGTGTAGTTTCTAAGTGTAAACCTGAATGAGGCACCTTGGTTTCTGCCTTTGGACTCAGCCCTTATCGTACCGCCATGTATGTCAACAATCGATCTTGAGATATAGAGGCCAAGGCCCGTACCCTGTGCAGGCTGGTTGGTGGCATAAGAACCGGCGATCATACCAAATTTTTGGAAGAGCTTGGGCACATCGTCTTTTTCTATACCAACTCCGGTGTCTGAAACACTGATCGTCGTCGTTGTCGAGTTCTGTGTAATTGCCACGGTTATTCTGCCGTTTCGGGGGGTAAACTTCAATGAATTGCCGATGAGATTAAAGAGTACCTCCTTTATTTTATCAGGGTCAGCTACAACCGGTACCAGCTTGCTCTTTGCCTCAAGCACGACACTGACCGCGAGTTCACGTGCCCGCGGCTGCACCTCCTCAACCACATCTTGTACAAGGGCTTTTACGTCAACTTTTTGAAAGGATACCGTCAGACGTCCTGACTCAATCCGCGAGATATTGAGCATATCGTTCACCAGCTTGATGAGCCTGTCTACCGAACTATAGGAACGGCCGAGATAGTACTTTTGTTTCTCGCTCAGCTTTCCGCCTTTACCGGCGAGCGCCATCCAGAGGTATGATTTTATCGCTGTCATCGGCGTCCGCAACTCATGTGATGCCACAGAGACAAAGTCATCCTTGAGCTTGTCCAGTTCTTTAAGCTTATCATTGGCCAGTTTCAGGTCGTGTGTCGCCCTCTCCACTTCTTCCTTAAGCCTCAGATTAAAGCGTTCAATTTCCTCATAAGCCTTTGCGTTCTGGATAGCTACGGACACTTCCGGGCCAAATATCTCAAGAAGCGTAATGTCCTGCGAAGAGTAAATATCTCCTGACTGTTTTCCGCCGAGAAGCAGCGCCCCTTCAACCTTTTGCTCAGCATAGAGCGGGAGAACAATGGCAATTTCGTGCTTACGAAGCATATCTTTTACCTTGCCATCCTCCTCTTCATCAAAGATAATTAATCTGCTTAGGGAGAGGAGGTAGTCAATCTCCTCACGTTTCACATGCATTGCATATGCCCCTTTTGAGATAGGAGGATACATATCTTTGTCACGGAGCACTACAAATGTACCATGTTCAATCTTCATGTTTTTCATCAATACTTCAAGTGTATTTTTGGCAATATCCTCTAAATGTAGTGTCGTAGCCATGATCCGAGTTAAAGTGGAAAGAAGCTCAGATGAGTTGTATCCTCCCTTAAAGAATATTTTGTCTGTCACATTCTCAAGCTGACTACGAAGCCACTGGAACGTAAAGGCAACAAATAGTGTCAGCAGAACGTATGCAATAAGTTGCGTCGTGGGAGGCGGCTCCTGTAATAGAAGTCCGCTGACCCAGAAGATTGCCCCCGCATAAAGAAATGTCAGTACAGCAACGGTAATAACATATGCCACGGTTCGCGCCACAATAAGCCGTATATCCAGAAACCTATGTTTGATAATTGTGTAGCTTATAACCCCGACAAAAAATAATGTATATATTGGCAAAAGATTAATAAATGCTGCCGTATGCAAAAATATAACAAACAGCAGATTTGTAACTAATATAAGAAAAAACATAGCAACTGTGCCAATTAAAAACAGGCGAAGCTGTGTCTTTTCAAGACCGACTGCTCGACGAAATTTTCTTATGAGAATGACGAACCCAGCCCCCAGAAAAACAACTGTATGCAGGAGAAATATCGGCATTCCGGGTCCTGGTATACCAGCCCCTGAGTTAACTGTTGTAACTGATGTAAATACTAGATTTGCCTGAGCAAGAAGAAAAACAGGCAGAGGAGAGAGGAGCGTCAACCAAAATACCACTGGACTTGTCTGAAGTCTCTGGCGGGGAAATGTTGAGACAAGAAGAAAAAATGCAATATTAATAAGTGCCGCAATTGACATGACCATTTTTACCCAAAAAAATGTACCCGCGTCAGTCGTCTGTGAAGTTAGAAATGCATTGGAAACCAGATAGAGGACGATTGTAACAATAAAGAGGAAAAGAAGCTTATTTGTTGCATGTTTGCTATTCTTGAAAAGCGTAAAAAGACCAATTCCAACGTTCCCGATAATGGCAACAACAACTATAGCAAGTTCTGTGGGTAACATGTAATTTTAACCTGGTAATAAAATCTTACAGAATTCCTCACTCCTTAGCAAATGTAGTAAAAGCATTAACCGGCAGACGGAGCGCACGGGCTGTGGGAGGGTTAGCATACGATAAGCGAAAAAGGAAAACAGGGGTTTCAGACTGCTCCAATCCAAAGACCTCTCGAAATTTCCCATCAAGTGAGGCAAGCTCTTTTTTTTCAGATAAACTAAACCCTTCTCCATGCAAGAGTTTCAGACGAAGAAGAAAAAACACCAGCGTCGTCCAAGGATGAAATGCGAGCCCGAGCGCGGTTGCCTTAAGCCATACACGCTCAGCCTGTCTTCCCGCCGCAAAAATTGAACTTTGTGTCACTGGGGCATCCACCGCTAAACAACATAGATGTGAACAACCGAGAAGTAGTGGTTTTGTAAAATCTCCCAGCGCTTGTCTGGGAAGCATCTTTCGCGTAAACTGGAACGATCGAAGAAGTCTTAACATTTGTTCAGCGTTACCCGGCAACTCGAGCGTTGCCAAGTCAAGCCCATCTTTTGTTTGGACTACTTCGTCTTTAGACCAACGAAACTCATGCATCATCTGAGAAAATGGTTCTTCCTTTGTCATTCGTATCCCATCCGCATCAGCAAGCATCCGCGCCAACGTCTTTTTGTCAGTTTCTTCATAAATGGTATGAAGCAGAACGGGAACTTTTTCTTTCTGCAGGACACTTTGCAGCTTTTGTAGCAACTCTCCTGCGATAAGCGTTCCATCAAAAAATCTTCTATTTGTCGTACGTATGGGAATTGTATCTGCCAGTACTTGGTCAGACGGTGAACCTGTATGGTGAAACACAACTTCGCAAGAGAAATCTTTTGTTTCTTTTCCTTCTTTCACTCGCACGTCTGAACGCAGACCAAGAGATGATGCTTTGAGAGAAACATTCTCTACAAAACAACCAAGCGCAAAGATTGACGCATATCGGTCTACATCCAAAAACCAACTGGCGCATGAACGTTTTTCATCAAGTGAGACCCTTATTCCATATGCATGAGTGGCAACGATCCACGGCTGCATATTACCCCCAGATGGCGCTCTCGCGCCTGCTTCAATAAGTATCTCGATTTGTTCTTTTGATAGAGGGGAGGTGTCCATCATATTTTATTTAGCTTTTTTTCCACTTTTTCAATTAACTCTCTTCTTTTTTCTTTGCGTTCTCTACTGTTATAATCCGAAGCCAGGAGACCATCAAAGGAAATATAATATCTGCCGCTTTTTACCTTTTCACCAAGGACAATTTTTTTAATTACTGTTGTCACAACTCCGCCCCCGATTGTTGCCGTAGCCCCGAGTTGAGGCCATGTTCCAAGTGTCTCACCCAAACCCAAGAGAGAGGAAAGCATTTCTTCACTATGCTCTTCATAGCCCACAAGTTGCACTATAGTCCGACGTCTCGCGTTCTCTGAAAGCTTACTAAGATCAAGCTTTTCTATTTCAGGCACTCGTCCTAAGAAAAAATCAGGCTGAGGCGAAAGATCATAACGTTCGATATCCAGGGTTACGTTGTCGCCGACATCCGCAGCTGAAACAAGAGGAATTTTATACTCCTTACACAGTCTACGAAGCAGGATCTTTCCTTGAACATCATCAATTGCATCAACTACTATATCTAGGTTATTTTCCCCAAGAAACAACTCTTTTGTACTTTCAAAACTTTTCTCTGAAACCTTTACAACACGTGTAAAGGGATTGATTGACAGAAGGAACTCAGCGACAACATCAACCTTAAGCTGCCCGACACTATCCCAGCCAAATTGCAGCCTGTTCAAATTTGTGGGTGAAACATAGTCAGGGTCAGCAATTTTCACATCCTTTGCCCGGGATTCCAACATCCAGGTAATTGCAGCATTTGAACCAACGCTCAAGCCAAAAAATCCCACAACAGTATTCCGCAATCTGTCCTGCTGGAAAGTGGAGATCAAGTTTCTATTACGTGACGTAGAGAGGGAGTAATACATATCTTCCCTACACTGTTCAAATGCATCCTCAGGTTTGAGATGCCTCTCCTCAGTCAATTCTGAAAATCTCTGCAGCGCTGCCATGGAATGCTCATTAAATACGGCATCCTCCCACAGTTCAGCCAAAATAAGCTGCATTACTTTTAACTTATTGTTCACGCTGTCTTTTTTACCTTTCCGATCGGGAAGTATGTCTGATGCCCATGCTCATAGAGCATTATCTCAGGATACGCCTTTTCTCCATTCCTTAAAAGGGCATCCTTATACTCACTATTGAGCTCAGAGACGACAGAAACGAAAATATTTCGCACCATATCAGCAAGAGAAGAATCATGACTAATCCCTTTACACATCTCAACCCTGACTTTTAACTTCGGGTTTTTTTCCCTGTCATAATCCATTAGTATCTGGAAACGCCCGGTAAGTTTTTTTTGAAGTGCTTGGTGGGCAAGAGCAGCCTGCACATGTTCTGTATAGACATTCGCACCGTATATCTTCGTCATAAACTTATCGCGTCCAAAGAGATACACAAAAGGGAATCCCAAAAGATCTGCCTCGTCTTCGCGCTCGGCATTTGTCGCAATCCCGGACAAGTCCCCTGCAGACAGCACTCCACCCGTGTCATGAATATTATAGCGTACAAGCGGAACGCCACCATATTTGGTGATATGGAGTTCATTTGTGACAGACTCAAAATAAATAAAGCGCGGGTCGTACTGGTATAAAGAGGGGAGACGTTCTTCAGAAAACAAACTACGCGATAGTCCATGATGTTGAGCGAGGAATTGCCTAATCACTATTGTTGCTTTTGTCTCAAAACCCATTAGCGCGGCATCGGCAGAACCATATAAATTGACAAACCTGTGTGGCTCATGTTCTGCATGAAGCAGTGAAAGCATATAAGTGCGCCATTCTTCGCTGATACTTTGTCCTGTACCGAGAAGATAAAGAGGAGGTTCATCAAAATCTATTCCTTTACCGGACATTTCTTCGACAAGATCTTTCAGAAAAGGCGTGTGCCCTGCAATGATAACTTGATCAAACATCGAACCCATACCCTGAAGTGTTTCGATAATAGTCTCAGAAGAATAACCAGGAGTCATCAGTGTCATCGGGTATCCTTTCCACGAGACAAGATTGATACAAGCCTGCGTAAATGTTCCGGCTATCCAGTTACCCATGGCAAAGCCATTGATAAACAGTGTCTTCTTCTCGGCAATGGCATAGAGAGTCTGAAGAAGCATCTCATGGACATGTGCTCCCTCGATCTCAGTCCGAATATCTCGAGGCCAAAAATGAGGCTTACCGGTAGTTCCGGAACTTGTTGACACCATGTGCTTTGATAAAAGACTTCCTCCTACACAGCGGGAGGGAGCATCATAAATATTGATATAGTTTTCCTTTGTTGTGGGAGGAACATTTCGAAAATCAGCAATCGTCGCTATACTATCCTGATGGATGTGATGCTTTTTGAGAAAATCTTTATAGGCAGGCACCGTCTCAACTGCCATGTGGAAAATCTCAAGCGCCTTTAGTTCTCCAAGCTCCTGCAGGTTAGACACTCCGGACGAGGAATTACTCCAGATAGGGCTTCGCAACCATTCATCAAGTAGATTGGACGAAGATTGCATTCCATTCATAGATACTATATATAATCCGAGAAGACCTGAGAGCGGGCCACTTTTACTGCTTCACCTGACACGATCGTGTCATAAAGCACTTCAATTTCATTGTGAAGCGGCTGCTCTTTTGTAATGTAGGGAACTTTCGAGCGGACAAGCTCGTACATTGGTTTCGTATGAGGTGAAAGGAGACGCGGCCCTCCCCTCAGATCAACAGCCTGTGAAACAGCAAGGAGATTCTGCGCGATAGAATAGCGAAGCAGTCGGAGGTTTTCAATTCCCATAATGCCTGACGTGAGGGAATGTGCCGTCACGTCTTGATTACCTTCTTCATGTACGCCAAATAGTGTACTTATCGGCATGGAAAGCGCCATCGAGTATACTTCAAGCATTCCTGATTGTATCTGTACACCCTTAAACGCGCACTGAGTAACGGCTGACTTATCAGACAAGTTGGCAGGCAAACCGTTGTTTGCATGTTTTGCCACCATCCTTGCAAGATGCCTGTCATTCAACTTAACTGCCTGCGTAATACTCTTTCGCAAACCATCCAATACTTCAACCATATGCATGGCGATAAAATTACCGCCTGAGACCCATTGCCATGGTTTCTCGCCTTCTGTAGCCATATCATCCGGAACCCAGAGAGGATTGTCTGAGACTGAGTTGGCATTCACAGTGATCTGATCAAGATATACTTTAATTTTCTCAATATTCACACCTTGAAACTGTGATAGACAACGAAGACTATATGCATCTTGGACACTTACACCCTTATCACGCTTCTTATGACCTGCCATTTCTTGATATGCCAGCCTACTGCCCTGTAAGAGATAACGGAAAAGAGATGCTGCCTCCTGCTGCCCCGCGTGCGGACGAAGACTACCAAGCATTGGGTGAAATGAGCGATCTGTTCCACGAAGCACCTCTATCACCATAGCATTAACGATACTTGTTAAAAGAATCGCATGGAGTGTATCAACGGCAAGAAGCAGTGCAAGTGATGTTGAGAAATTATCTCCATTGACAAATCCAAGTCCTGCCTTTGGCTCAAGCATTAGTTGAGGGATTCCAGCTGCAGGTAAAGCTGCCATTGCTTCCATCACATTTCCCTGTGCGTCCCAAACTTTTG
>JAKAMH010000019.1:0-4857 GCA_021813005.1 bacterium | reverse complement strand
CCTTGCGGCATCGAGTACTCGGCAATTATGAGCCAAGTCACCTGACGCGCCAATACCACCATACTGATTCACAAGCGGTGTAATCTGCTTATTAAGCATCTCGCGATAGATATCAAGGTCAGAAAGCCGGATAGCACTCACTCCACGCATCAGCATGTTAATACGGATAACCATTGCCCCTCGTATGATATCCTTCCCGAATAGCGGGCCAGATGATACATCAACATGAGCTATGCCTTCAGAGATTGCCCGAGCAAGAGCCACACGTTCATCAGGCGTACCGTCTACGAGAACGTGAGATGCCTGTCCGCCGTATCCAGTGTTACAGCCATAAATGGGAACACCATTTCTCACATCATCCATCATATGCTCGTAACAAGACTGTATGCGTATCATAACGCTTTTATCAGATGTAAATGAGACAGGCGTATTTTGCCTTGCAACTGCAAGTACTTCAGTAACAGACAGTCTGTCCCCATGAAGCTCCACTTCCTCAGGTTTTGAAGCAAGAATTCTATCTATATCAATGAGAGATTTTTCTGTATAAGATTTCATCGCAACCAAATATATCCTAAATTGTACTGTTTTATTTCAATGCATGCAAGGAAACAATCTTTCAACAAATTTGCGTAAGTTATATATGCAAATTGACTTCAAATTCTAATTTTGATATAGTTTTAAACAGTTACGATTCAGCTCTTGTCCAGGAAAGCTGGTTTAATATATATAAGCAAAACCAAAAAGAAGGCAACGTATATCGCAAACATAACTCATATTTGGAGTATTTTTCATTTTTTGAAAAAGAAAAGAAGGAATGACACAACTTTTATGGATGCCCTTGTGAAATTTCAAGAGCTTTCTTGATAATTTATGGAGACTTTTTTGTATCAGATTTAATATATCTATGAAAAATAAGCCTATTGCCATTCTCGGGGGTATGGGACCTGAAGCATCTGCATATCTCTATTCGACGCTTATTAATAATGCTATTAAGTATTTTGGTGCTAAGAACAATGACGATTTCCCCGAAATATTACTTTATTCTATTCCAGTCCCAGATTTCATCTCAAGCGACGATAAAAAAGCAGAAGCTCTCGAAATGTTAATAAACAGAGTAGTGAATTTAAACAGTCTTGATCTACTCTGTATGTGTATCGCCTGCAATACTGCTCACATATTGATAGATGAGCTTAAAAACTCCTCAAAAACCCCGTTTGTATCAATAATAGATGTTGTTGTAGAAGCAATAAAAAAAGATGGCATTAAAAAGGTTGGGTTACTGGGAACCCCATCAACGATTTCATCAGGAATTTACCAAGACGCACTTGATAAGAAAGGCATACAAACTATTATACCCAGACAAAAAGACATTGGACTTCTTGAACATGCTATAAGAAATGTTATCGAAGGCACCTATAACGTAAGCGATACAGAACATCTATTTAGAATATCCGATCAATTAAAAAATGGGGGGGCAAGGGGAATTGTTTTAGGCTGTACGGAAATCCCTCTCATATTTCCCAAATCGTATTCATTGCCTGTTTACAATTCAGTAGAAATTCTTTCTATAGCCTTACTAAAACGATACTATAGTTGACTTGCAACAAGCATCAACCCGATTACACTTAGGATGGTTCCAATTACTTTCTGCAATAGACTATCTCTCTCTTTTAAGAATATTGTAGATAAAATAACTACAATTACAACAGATAGAAGACTGATTGAAGCGAATTGAGACGAATTAGACGTTAGCTTGAGCGCAGAATACGTAAGAATTATTGAAACGGCCATTAATAAGCATGCAAGCATAAATTGCGCTATTGAATTTTTTTGGAAATAATACCTCATTTCTCTTGTTACATTTGGAAAAAGAATCCACAGAAAGAATCCAGGAATTAAAAATACTATAGCCCCATAAGTATATGCATTAAAAAAACCCAATAGGAATTTGTCGTTAGTCAACTCAAACCCGAAGCCAATTGCTGCCAAGATACTGAATATATCTCCCTTGTTAAATTCAAATTTTCTGGATTTTATACTTACAACAATAATACCCGTAATTATAAAAAATGTTCCTATGTAACCGGAAAGAGATAGAGATTGCTTTAATAATAATGAAGAAGCAAATATAGCAAAAAATGCTCTGGAGCTATAGACAATCGAAAACTTTGACGCATCAATAAGTTTTAGAGCCTTATATAAAAACGCATTATTAAATACCCAAAGCACTATCATCAATCCAAAACTAAAAAGAATCGGAGCAAGGTTTGGAATAGCTAGTGAGTTTATAGAAAATGCATAAATACCGATTAAAATTCCAACAACAATCTGAAATAAAATTGAAAATGCGATTGGGTTTTTATTTCCATCTTTGAGGATGAGTTTTTGGACAACAGTACAAACGGAATAGAGAATCATGCTTAATAATAGAATCCATCTCCAGTTCATAGACCAATTATACTCAAGACAAAGTTAAATTCCAATGGGAAAATAGTAAAAAATATGAAGAGCCTAAAATAATTAATTTCTTTTTGCCCTTCTCAAAAAGTTTATTTGTAGATTGTTTGAATTATCTAAAACAATCAAGAACCCTGCGGCAAGACCGCAGGGTATGAACACCTACCACATTCGTAGCTGTACGTCTTCTGGTTTCTTACCTTGATTTTTGACATAACGCTCTACCGCCCTCCAATTCCCTCCTGTTGATACTGTCGCTAGAAAATAACCATCGCTCCAAAACTCTCCTCCCCACAAGTCTCTCTTCAGCCATGGAAATGCTTTAAATAACTCCCTTGCTGTATTGCTCTTGAATATCCGCACTACCTGTCCTCCTCCATATTTTAGATGAAAGCTGCACAGCAAATTAACATGGTTGAGATCTGCTCCAAGTTGTTCAACCTTAAATTCATACCGCTCACACAACGCACTGCTTATCTCTTTCAACTTCCTCTCAACTTCATGGTCTAGCAACGCTTTTCGATACTTTACCGGAAATACAATATGGTAATGTGCGTAAAATGCACAGTGCCACCCTTTCAACTATCATACTTCGTATGATAGTTGAAAACCGTTTCGGTTTTAAAACTTTCCCACCAAGGACCCTGTGGCTAGACCACAGGGAAAATGGATTATACTGACTAGTTACTCACGGTCTGCCGGCCGCAGTCTTTCAAAGGTAAACGAAATTAACCTTATTTTTTTTTATTGTTCTCGTAAGAATACAGTCCTTAGCGAGCTAATTTTTCTCTGATTTAGTAAATAAACTTAAGAATGCCAGGGTTATGATTAATTGTATATCTGAGGTCATTTTCTATATTGTCCAGGAAAAGACCGAATGTCTGTTTATGGTAATTGTCGGGGTACCAAGCCAGTAAGTATACCTCTTCGGAATTTCTAGATAACACAAAGCCCACTGTATAACACTCGAGTGACATCTTGTTTAAAAGTTCCATCAATATAGCTTTATCAAATTCAACATCCTGCTTTATTTTATATGATGATATAAAGTTAAAACCTTTGTCGGGATGATAAGTAACAAAAAAACTGTTTCTTGGAGGATGAATTCTTACGAAGAAATGCTTCTTTTGAGCATTTCTTGCTCTATCTTCTTCTGTTAAATTGATATCCTCTATTTCGTAACCTAAAAACTTAAAATGTTCTCGAACGTTCACGTAATTATCCATATTATATTACTCTAGGGGAGATCTTAGAGGAGTATCCAAAATAAACTGATTTACTTGTTGTGCCGCTTCGCCTAATTTACGCTGGTGCCCTTCTAAATAAGAAGTGACTTCCTCTATAGCCTGTCCCTTACATTCACCGCATAATATGTGTCCTGTCGAGCATTGTTCTTGAAGACTATTATCGGTTTTGAAATGATAGGTTCTCAGTTGATAAATTGGACATATTTCAGGAATTCCTCCATGTTCTCTCTGGTAGCTTGCCGAGGCAACTCCACCCGTATATGCAGCTCTTATTTTCTTCTTAACAACGTTTGGATCATCTGTAAGAAAAATTGCAGATTCTGCTCTCGAAGCTGACATTTTCCCTTTTCCATCAAGTCCTGTTGTAAATTTCGTAAAAGTTGCAGCGGGTGGAATGAAATGCTTTTTAACTGCTACATCTCTTGCAAGTTGAATATAGGGATATTGGTCAATCCCAACATGAATTAACGTCGGTTTTGGACCTCCGAATTCCTCGTACTGTGGTAAAAGAATATGTGCCTGTTGCACAGCACCTCTATAAAAGACTGTCCCTGAGTTTTCTCCCTCAAGGTCCTTACCGAATCCGAATACTCCGAAAATTCGATTGAGACTAAGATGCTTTGATAGATCCATAGCGGCAGTGTATAGGTCAAGATAATCAGAGTCAACATATATGTGAGTTTGTTTCGGATCAAAACCCATTGCTATGATGCTTGGAATGACTGAGTCATAGGCCATTTTACGTGATTCTGCTAAGCTACCTGATTTACCCACAACATAACTTTCGTCATTGGAAAGTGGAATATATACTTCCGCCCCCTGATGTTGCGCCCAAAGAACCTCGTCAAATATCTGTTTATGTCCGAAATGTAATGGCCCTGAAGGGTTTAGGCCTGAAACTACAACCCAAGGTTTATCATTGGCCATAGCATCTGCCACGCTTTCCAAATCCCTGTGCGCATATGTTACTCCAAGCCTCATCTGCACACTGGTGTCTGGGTGATATTGAACAAATCGATCAATCGGTTTAAGCCTAAGATCATCCATTCTCTGTTTATAATACAAGGCATCTTCGTCACGTTTTAGTGCCTTTGTTTGATATTCCTGCTGAGAAACTACTTGAATTGTCTGTGGGGATTCAGGGCGTTTTGTC
>JAKAMH010000105.1 GCA_021813005.1 bacterium | reverse complement strand
GCTTGCTCGCCTCGCTGGAGCTCTGGCGAAGCCGCGTCAGACGCGGTGAAGCCGCGTCAGACGCGGTGAAGCCGCGTCAGACGCGTCGAAGCGGGTCGAAGGGGAAAGATTTGAAATTATATGTAAGATCCGTGCGTCACCGCTAAAGCTTTAGCGACCCGCAGTCTGGATACAGACCTCGGTATGGAACAAAGTTCTCGTAACATGGGTTAGTCAAATAAACCATGTTTTAAGTCAGACAACGAGAGATCAACTTCGAACGTAGTCCTGTCGCCCACATTGACGTATAGTGAAAGAACATTTTCTGATTTTTTCTTGATAATTCCCCCACAAGAGTATACGACACGTCTGAGCTCCGGGTGCAGTTCCTGAACCAACGGTGCACCTGACTCATCCAAGAAGTCATCCGGTGTCAGGATAGGCTCCGGTGCTACGGTTACCTGAAAGGAATTGTCCTTCCGGCTTAATTTAGCGCGACCAATACTATAGATATATTTATCTGCGCCATCAACGTTTTGTATAGAGATTCCATGAATTATAAACAATGCTTCCTCCTTGGTTAACCAAATCGGCGGCATGGTCGTACCTATTTTCCATTTTGCCCAGGAGAGTTCGCGGGGAAATACCAAGTCAGTTATCTTCTCCGGTACCTGCGAATGAAGTGAAAATACCAGTATCTTATGAAAATATTCAGGCAAGTCAGGTCTAAAAAAATACGTCGTATTATCAATAGGTGTGACATTTTTCCCAGACCCGAATGTATCAATGACAAGGAAGGGTGGCAAGAGCTGCTTCCAAGAATTTAAAGAGTCAATCTTAACGATAGCCGGAAATGGAACCGGTTTCCCGCTTTTATTACGCAAAACAGCCGTAAGTCCTATGATAAGATTTTCATTCGGTAATTTTAAGGCCCGTGGATCCTCTATATTAATTCCGTCGTAAAGCGGCTTCCACAGAACACGGTCGTGAATAAGCTTCCCGTTCTTGTCTATTTCAAAAAGTTTTAATACACCGGTATCAGGCTCTCCAGCCTCTCCCGCTTCTACTACTTCACGCCCGATAAAACAGATTGAATCGTCATTATCCTTTTGCCATACCGCTAAGTTAAATCGCGCGATATTCATATCCGGAAAGATATTTTTAATCTTTAATATTTTCATTTAGAGCAGATTATTCACGATAAAACTTGACATCATATAGGAAACAAGCGACTCCGCACCTTCATTTTGATTAACACGATCCGGATGCAAACCATCAAAACAGCCGCCTGTGGTATCGTCGTAGAGCCGTTTTTGTAATGTGTTGTTTCCCAAATACCAACTAAAACAGACATACGCCCGGTCTCTATAGGTATTGTTGCCACTCAACCTATATGCACTATGAAGTGCAAGGATCATGGACGCCGGATCTTCCGGTTGTTGGTCATAATAACTCCTCTTTAATCCGTTCTTATACCAATCGGAATGTCCAATGGGTATATATGTATCTCCCGAAAAAGTTTTTTTTATAAGAAAATTCAGTGCGAGTGCTCCTTTGTCTGCGTAATGGGGTAACTTCGTTATTGAACTTGTCGCAAACAGACTGTCTGCAAGTATGGCATTATTATATGATAATTGATTCTCAAACCACACCCAATCCTTGGTGGAGTTATTGGCCAATGCCAACAGCAGAGAATCTGCGTATATCCTTGTGTAGGAAAGAAGCAAATCCCTATGGGAGAGTAAATTATCAAGAGAAATTGAAAATGATTTAATTGCCAACGCCTTGGCGCGTAGATGATGCAAGGGGGCCACGGCAAGGTTTTCTAGCGCCAAAATATACATCCGTTTTGCCTCAGTCGTGACTTCTCTGGACAAACTGGAATTATTGATAATCTCACTTAAGGCCCATAATGCTCGTCCTTGCACATCCTGCAAGTCCTCCGTGTTATTTTGATGAGTAGGTTTTTGATCAATAGAACTGAGGTAATTTACAAAGGACCCATCAGTCTGCTGGCATTTTTTGATGAATAAAAGGTAAATACCAATCAGTGTTTCCAACTTCTTGGAATAGTTTTTTTTAATGAGCCAGCTACAGACAATCAGTGCTCTGGCATTATCATCCAAGGTGTAGCCAAATTCTTTGTTGGGAGTTGTCAGCGAGGCAAATTGTAACATACCAAATGCATCAGTCATCGTATACAGGTGATCCATATTCATCAACGGAACTACAGTGCGTGTAAGCAGTGCAATATATCGTTCTGAGACGCTACTCCATAACATGTTTCTCGTTTTCTTATAAGCATTTTGGCGCATTCCCTCTAGTTTATTTTCATCATCTAGTAGTTCTAAAATTGCCTGCGTAAATGCTTCAGCGTCTTTGGTCGGGACCAGTCTTCCGGTCTCAGGTGTAATAATCTCTTTTGCCTGCGCAAAATCTGTACTTATAACAGCTCTACCTGAACCTAAAGCATATGAAAGTGTACCACTAACAGCTTGATCCGGATTTATCGAGGTAGAAATGTAAATGTCAGTGGCTTTTAAAAATTCATGCAGATCGGGAAGACTCAAATATTGGTCAAAAAAGCGGACATGTGACGAGAGACCCAAAGATGTGACCAGCTCCTCGAGCTCTAAGCGATACTTTTCTCCCTCATTCCGTCTAACCACTGGATGTGTTTCGCCCAATATGAGATATAACAGTGATGGATATTTCTTAATAACGTCAGGGAGGCTTCTTATCATAAACTCTATACCTTTTCCTCTGGAAAGTAATCCGAATGTGCTGAGAACTATCCTATTTCCAAGTTCAAGTTTGGTTTTAATTTTTTTTGAATCAGAGAATGTTGTCGGATGAATCCCGTGCGGAACGATAGACGTTTTTCCAATCGCTTGCGGGTACGTTGCTTCAATGATCTGTTTGGAGTTTAATGTAAGCACGACAATGCTGGTTGCATAATATATTATCTTTTCTGTAATCTCGGCCATTTTCTGGTTCGGGTGTGGCAACATGGTGTGCAGCGTTACCAGCATTGGTTTTTTGCAACGCTGCATAAATGAAAGTAGTTTTTCTCCATACTCTCCACCAAATATGCCATATT
>JAKAMH010000018.1 GCA_021813005.1 bacterium | reverse complement strand
TTGGCTGGGCCTATGTCCGCTCCTTCGCGCCTGATATTCACGGCTTGGAGAAATATATGGACTTTGGTTTCATCAATTCCATTCTCCGGAGTACCTACTTCCCACCCAAGGATATGTGGCTTGCTCCGTTTACTATTAACTATTACTATTTTGGACATCTCATGACGGCGCTACTCACCAAGCTTTCCGGTATTCCGTCTTTTGTCACATTTAACCTCATGATTGCCACGCTCTTTGCGCTCTCCGTCATCGAATGTTTTTCGCTCGGTGCCACCCTGTTTATGCCCGTAATTAAGGCGTATCAAAAGTCAAAAATCGGTCTTGGTTTGGCCGGACTGCTCTCCTTTCTCCTCGTCACACTCTCAGGTAATCTGCATGTCCTCTATGCCTTTTTTCTGCCCTACCCAAACGATAATCCCGTCCCACCTTGGAAACTGCACTTTGCTCCGCTTTCCTTTCCCAACGGCTACTGGTATCCCAACGCTACCCGGTTTATCTATCACACCATTCATGAATTTCCCGCCTATTCCTGGGTGGTCTCAGACCTGCATGGCCATGTGCTCGATATCCCGATTGTCCTGACCGCCTTGGCGCTCATTTACCTCCTGCTTGTCCATTCCCTGAGAAGTAAGGCTCGCTTACACACTCTGACCTTCCCGTTCCACGTCAGTCTGCGGTTTGAGGACAGTTTCCCGTATCCGCTCCTTCTCTTTATCAGTTTCTTCCTGGCTGTCATGTACATGACTAATGCCTGGGACGGATTCATCTACTTTCTGCTTACAGCGCTCGTAATTTTTGCCGTTACACTGTATAAAACAACCGGGGGGCCGCTCTTCCCGCGTATTTTTGCGGCAGTTGGGAAAGCCTTTCTTCCGGCGGTCATTGTCGGAGTCGGACTTATTTGTTTCTCACTGCCATTCTCTCTCTTTTTCCATGTCGACCAGATTACCCACGGCATCGGCGTTATCTGCGCCCCCGCCGGTCTCACTGCGATTGGGAAAATCGGTCCCTTCCTGTTTGAGCCAAACCACTGCCAGCGCTCACCCTGGTGGCAGCTGCTTATCCTCTACGGATTTTTCTACTTCTTTGTCGTCTCATTTCTCGCCTTTTTATCCCGCACCAGAAAGCTACTTGCGCCGGACATATTTGTCCTGCTTCTCATGCTGCTAGCAACTTTACTCATCCTCATACCTGAGTTTTTCTACGTCAAGGATATCTACCCGACATACTACCGCGCCAATACCATGTTTAAGCTCGTCTTCCAGTCATTTATTATGTTGTCTCTCGCCTCCGCCTATACTGTTATGCGTATCGTGACAACTGCTGGACGCATTAAAAAACGCTTCCTCCCACTCTTTGGCTTTTTTGTCATTATTACTTTCATTCTCCTTGTTGCTGTCTTCTCCTATCCTTATTTTGCCGTTTCTTCTTACTACGGAGATCTCGCCCACTCGCATGGCCTAAACGGCATAAGATATCTTGAGACAACCTACCCTGATGATTATAAGGGCATACTGTGGCTTAATGCGCATGTGTCGGGGCAACCGGTTATTCTTGAAGCACAGGGAGATTCTTACACGGATTTCGCCCGCGTCTCAGCCAATACCGGTCTGCCGACAGTTTTGGGCTGGACCGTGCATGAATGGCTCTGGCGCGGCAGTTACGGACTGCCTGAGGGACAGACTGCCAATGCCGGTAAAATCTATAACGTTCCGGAGCCCCGCATCCCCGAGGTGCAGAATCTCTATGAAACGTCTAACCTCGTACTGACAAAGATGCTCCTTACCAAATATCACATCCGGTACGTCTTCGTCGGCACGCTTGAGTATCAGAAGTATCCGCTCCTCCATGACAAGAAGTTTGCCAAGTTTGGCAGAGTGGTTTTTGAGAGCGGCACGACAAAAATATACAAGATTACCAATTTGTAGGCTACCTTGTTTTGGGTGGAACGCCTGCCGTAGGAGTGGGGGTAGGTGTCACCACACCTGTTCTCGTGACGACACAGTTATCATTTTTAATCACACAGGAGACATACTGATGGATCTCCGAGTAGTCTCCGGCACCGGCGCGAGGCGAGAGTACCCACTGACCGCCGAAGTTGGCCACATCCGTCGGATTTACGAGCAGCCCTTGCCTGTCTCCGTTTCCCATATCAATGACGTAGCTTGTAATTTTGGCACTCTTCATCCTCTGGGCTAGCTTGGCAAAATTGCCAATGTCATTCTCCGAGATATCCGTTGCGACACTGCCCTTAAAGATGGCCAGAAGTGAGATAATCTTCACGGGATTAAGGTAAGTTCCGGCCGAGAACACCTTCTGCTTGAAAGCCGAGATCACCTTTTCCTGCCGTTTGGAGCGGGCAAAGTCCGTCCCTTCGGGCCCCACGGCGTGTCTCGAGCGTACATATTCGAGTGCCGTAGCGCCGTCCATATGCTGCTCACCGGCGTTAAAATGAAGATGTTCAAAACGGCAGGGAAATTTCTGCAGCTCTGTGGCACTGGCTGTAGCAATTTCAGCAGAAGCGCTGGCTATCTGGGTTTCCGTCAGCCCACAGCTGGCATCTTCCTTTCCCTCGATTGGATAGGCATAGTCGTCAAATGTCCGGTCCACATTGATATCAAGTCCTCCCAGCATATCAACGGCCTTGACAAATCCCCCGAAATCAACACGCACTGCATAGTCAATCTGCTGTCCGAGCACCCGGCTGAGCTCTTTCTTAGCCAGTACCAATCCCCCTCCCGGCCCCTTGTCCTCTCCATAGGCATAAGCCGTATTTATCTTGGCATTAAGATCCGGTATCCAGAGGTCACGGGGGATCGAAACTAGCGTCACTTTATCGTGCTCCGGATCAATGCTGGCAAAAATAATCGTGTCTGAAAGATTGGGCCCGTCATGTTTTGCTCCTCCCGTACCAAGCAGTAGCATATTGATTTTGTTCTCAGGCGTCTTCTTCAGTTCAATTTTCTTATTCGTCAAGTAGTCAACTGCCTGCGGCACAAACTGTACTACACGCACCACAACGGCCACCACAATCAGCAACGCTATTGCACCCAAAAAGAAAAATGCACGCTTTCGTATTCTTTGTGCTTTTCGGCTGTTCATAAATGGAAATTAGGCGTTTTCTATTATGCCGGCAAATGTCTTAGGGTCAAGACTGCCACCCCCAACCAAAACACCGTCGATAGACGGCAGGCTGGTAAAACTGTTAATGTTTTCCGGTGTAACACTGCCGCCGTACAGAACGTACGACGCTCCGGTTTTCTCTTTTATGGCTCGTATGACGCCTTCCGCATTTTCAGGAGAATCCGGGTTTCCGGTTCCGATCGCCGATACCGGTTCATACGCCACCATCTCAACGCCGGGCGGGACTGGAGTTTGCCCTCCTTGAACACAAAAAATTGGCGTTAGATTTGCTTGACGCGCCATCTCGACCTTTTTCGTCACCATTTCATCTGTCTCCGAGAAGTAAGTCCTTCTTTCCGAATGCCCAATAATAACATAGTCGGCAAATTCTTTCACCTGTCTTGCGTTTACTTCTCCGGTGAAGGCGCCTTCGGCAAAAGGGGAGACATCCTGCGCGCCAACTGAGAGGGGGAGCCGGTGACTACCAATCCATTGTTGCAAGTAGGGGAGAATAGTAAAAGAAGGGCAAACAATAACTTCTTTATCTTCTGATTTTTTAAAATCAAGAAATGTTTTCAGCCAGTCGGTTGCTTCTTGTTTATTTTTATGCGACTTCCAATTGGCAACAATAAAAATCCTCTTCATTATGATAGAATGAGTACTGATTCCTCGCGGTCTTATCATTATACTCTATGCAAGACAGACTACTCAAGGATTTAAATAAGGAACAGTCTCAGGCTGTCCTCAAGACGGACGGGCCGATCATTATCCTCGCCGGTGCCGGCTCAGGCAAGACCCGTGTCCTGACATATAAAGTGCTCTACCTCATGACTGAGAAGCAGGTTGCGCCGGAGGATATCCTCATGGTGACGTTCACCAACAAGGCAGCTACTGAGATGAAGGAGCGCATCATCAAAGTCTGTCTGACAGAAGCGCCGCAGTTGGCAGCAGGTCGGCCCTGGGTGGCAACCTTCCACGGACTCTGCGCCAAGATACTCCGCCTTGACGGTAAGCATATCGGCCTCTCCCAGCGCTTTCTCATCTATGATTCGCAGGATCAGATTGAGACTGTTAAGTCCGCTATGACACGGCTTGGCGTCAATCAAAAAGATTTCAAACCCTATTCTATCCACGCCACTATTTCCCAAGCCAAAAATGAACTGCTGTCGGATAAGGACTATGAGCTTTTTGCCCAGGGGCATTTCCAAAAAACAGTCGCCAAAATCTACCCTGAGTACCAGCGCCTCCTCAAAGAAAATGACGCCGTCGACTTTGACGACCTCCTGCTGCATACAATAACCCTTCTCAAACAAAACCCGCAGGTTCTTGCCAAATACCAGGACCGCTTCCGCTACATCCTGATTGACGAGTACCAGGATACCAATACGGCGC
The DNA here is from genome assembly GCA_021813005.1 of bacterium. GTDB lineage: Bacteria > Patescibacteriota > Microgenomatia > Levybacterales > UBA12049 > JAKAMH01. The sequence continues at coordinate 9,483 of JAKAMH010000018.1, read as the reverse complement.
AGTATCGCCTCACCAAGCTTTTGTCAGGCAAATGGAAAAATGTCTGTGTCGTCGGCGATTTCTCACAAAGCATCTACTCCTGGCGCGGCGCCGATTACCGAAACCTGATGCGCTTTCAGACAGACTTCCCGGGCACCCAGACATTCTCCCTCTCCCAAAACTACCGCTCGACGCAGAAGATACTTGATGCCGCCTCGGCCATTATCTCGCACAACACCTCACACCCGGTACTTAAGCTCTGGACGGAGAATCCGGACGGGGAGACGATTGACCTTTATGAAGCCCACAACGAGCAGGACGAGGCAGATTTTATCATCCAAACGCTGGTTGAGACCAAGCGTGACCTTTCAGACTTTGCCGTACTCTACCGCACCAATGCCCAGTCGCGCGTCATCGAGGAGGCGCTGCTGCATCACTCCGTCCCATACATTCTCATCGGCGGCGTCCGCTTCTATGAGCGGCGCGAGATTAAAGACGTTCTTGCCTACCTGCGGGTGCTTGCCAACCCCAAAGACAGTATTGCCCAAAAGCGCATTGAGAAACTCGGCAAGGGACGGCTGAAAAAGTTTTTTGCACTCCTTGACCAGATCTCGACAGAGACGACGATTGAGACGATTGAGGCGCTTGACCGGATACTTGCCGCCACCGAGTATCTGGCGCTTTACGATGAAAAAGAGGAGGAAGATAGAACGCGGCTTGAAAACATCAAAGAACTGCGCTCCGTTGCCATCAACTTTCCGGATATTGTGGAGTTTTTGGAGAATGTGGCGCTTGTCGAGCAGGAGTATGTCTCAGATCCAGTGCCCGGTGACAAGAAGCAGGCTATCACCCTCATGACACTCCATGCTGCCAAGGGGCTGGAGTTCCCGATAGTCTTTATGATCGGCATGGAGGAGGGACTTTTCCCACACGCCCGCTCCCTCATGGATCGCCAGGAACTTGAGGAGGAACGCCGTCTCTGCTACGTCGGTATGACCCGCGCCAAGGAGAAGCTTTACCTCACCTATGCTCGCCGGCGCCTCTACTTCGGCCAGCGCACCATGAATACAGTCTCCCGCTTCCTCCTTGAGCTGCCCGAGCACGTTCTTTCAGAGACAAATATATCGCTTTCCCAAAAAGGAGAGACTGACTTTTTATGATATCTGGGCCTGTTTCGCCGTCTGATAGGACACTATTTAATGCCAATGTTTGTCATCCCCTTCAGTCATATGAGTGGGGGGAGTTTCGGGAGGAGACAGGCGTCAAGGTCATCCGCCGCCTCTTCTCGGAAAACGGCAAGACAACAGGCGCCTTCACCCTCACTATCCATCCCATCCCGCGCACGCCCTGGACTATCGGCTACCTCCCCAAGGGGACGTTTCCCACAGGCGAGCTTCTCTCCGATCTCCGGGAGATAGGCAAGGCGGAAAACTGCCTGTTTATCCAACTTGAACCTGAGGTCGTCAAGAGCCACCAGACAGAGGAAGATATCAAGCAACTGCCGCTTCGCCCCTCTGTCAGGCCGCTCTTCACCAAGTACTCCTTTGTACTCGATATCACGCCGCCGGAGGAGGAACTACTCAAAAATATGCACCAGAAGACACGCTATAATATCCGCCTGGCTGAGCGGAAAGGCGTCACAATTATTGAGGATAACTCAGACACAGCCTTTGAGACCTACTGGCGACTCACCGAGGAAACAACAAAGCGCCAGCACTTCTATGCACATACAAAATCCTATCACCAAAAACAATGGACAGCCTTCCCCCACACAAAGACAGACAATTCCCTCTCGTCCCACCTCTTTCTGGCAAAATTTGCCGATAAGGTTCTCGCTGCCTGGATACTTTTTATGTTTCAGGACGTACTCTACTACCCCTACGGTGCATCGAGCCGCGAGCACCGCGAACTTATGGCGTCAAACCTCCTCATGTGGGAGGCAATCCGCTTCGGCAAGAGAAACGGGCTCTCGATGCTTGACATGTGGGGAGCACTCGGCCCTCAGCCCGATACGTCTGATCCCTGGTATGGGTTTCACCGCTTTAAGGAGGGATACGGCGCGACGCTCACCGAGTATATCGGCAGCTACGACCTCGTCCTCAAACCGCTGCTCTACAAAGGATTTGCCTTTGCCAACTCGCTTCGCTGGCTACTGCTCCGATCCTCATAATGAAAAAGTTGCCTGTCTACCTATTTATTGCCTCAATACTCATCTTTCTCCTTCTTAAAGCAACCAATCTCGGCATTCGCCTGTCCGACACTAATATCTACTTTTACACAGCAGATGCAATGCTGCACGGAAAGATACTCTATAGAGATATTTTCTTCACAAATTTTCCACTCTTCCCCTACGTTTCCATGCTCTATGTGACTCTGACCGGCGGTAATCTGCCGCTTTTTTACTTTACAGCGCCTCTTGAGGCAGTTTTGGTGTCCTGCTTTATCTTTTTCATTGTTAAAGACGGGACAAAAAATCTTTGGTTCTCTTTTCTTAGCGCCTTTGCCTACCTTTTCTCGTTTATGGTCCTCTCAACAACTGACCACCAAACGGGTGTTTTCCTCACCTCACTTTTTGCTATTTCCTCCTACTATCTCTTTAAAAGAAAACGTATGTTCCCATCCGGCGTTTTACTTGCTTTAACCCTGCTGACAAAAGCCTATTTTCTCCCTGTCTTTATTGCACTTTTAGCTGTGGTCTTACTTCGTCAACGCCGATCAATCATGAACTTTTTTCTAGGCATCATCTCAGGCGCCGGAGTGGTCCTTCTTCCCTCCCTGTTTTTGGCGCCTCAGGGACTTTTTAAAGACGTTTTTCTCTACTCACTTACCCGCTCACAGGGATTGTCAAAGCCAGAAATCGGTTGGTTCTTTGTAACACATGACCTGATACTTTTCATCTTCCTCCTGTACTCTATCCTCATGATCCGAAAAAACCTCTTCCTCGGCGCACTCTCTCTTTCAGGCATTGTCTTTTTTCTCCTTTACAAAGATGTCTACTATCTCTACCTCAATTTTCTTCCTCCATTCCTTGTTCTTGCCCTGCCGGATCTCATAACTGACCTGAAAGAACGTGGAGTACAACAGATGATTGTTCCAACCCTCATTGCTCTTCTTGTGGGTGTCAGTGTTGTGATCTATGTCTCCTCATATCGGTCACTTGGAAACGTTCCTGAAATTGGAACTATTGTTTCAAGGATAGAATCCCTCCATCCGGCTGTCTTGTACGGAACAAACGATATCACCCCTGCCCTCTCATACATGACCGGCATTCCTCTACTTAACGGCATTATTGATACAAACGCCAATATATTTCGAAAGGGCTACCTCAACGCCACAAGGATGACAAAAGATGCCGCCCTGCAACATGCAGTCCTCATTACGCACGGTGCCTACTACCCGGGAGTGCTGAATAACATGCTGATTGATGAGATATTCAATAAGCAGCTTGTTGCGAAAGCATGCAGACTCATCAAGGCGTACCCGGTCCGCGCGGAAGGACTTACGAACCGGATCGCCCTGTACGACTGCCGCGGGAAGTAGGGGATATCCTGTAAACAAAAATATGGTTCTCTTTGTCCTCTTTCTGGAGCGTCAAGTATGGTATCCGGTAGATATAGCTTATAACGCGGGTCCCGGGTTTGAGTTCATTTTTCATTTTTTCCTCAAGTTGCATCAGGGCCCGCGGAATGAGGTAGACAAATACCACCGATGCTTCAGAAATATCACGCTTGAAAAAATTTTGTCTCTCAATCCGTATCTTTCCTGAAGCTCCACACAGTCTATTGAGCAGCCGCGCCGTCCATACCCGAAATGGGTCTATTTCAAGTCCCACGCCGCGCGCTCCCTGCTCCCGTGCCGCCACCCGAAGCGCCGTGCCGTCTCCTGATCCCAGATCATAAATCACGTCCTTTTCTGTGACATCCCCAAGCTTGCACATGCGGCGGGCCACCTCTTTGCTTGTCCGCCACCAGGGTGACCAGGGGCTGTCGGGCGGCCAGACCATGGAAAAAAGAAAGACGAGAAGCAAAATGGTAAGAGCGAGGAATATCTCGGCGAGAAAAAAGCTATTCATGAAAACCTATAGATGACTCGTCCCAGGACGCGGTCTTTCCCAATCATACCAAATACCCGGCTGTCTGTACTCTCCTGTTTGTTGTCTCCCTCCACAAAAAACAAGCTTCCTTGCTTTTTTGTCACTCGCTTAATCATAACTCTGTCTGACTCGGGAGCAAACAGCGCAATGATGTCATTCATTTCAATATGTCTCATCCAGGGGCAGACAAGAATTCTATCACCCTGTTTGTATGTCGGCAGCATAGATGGACCACTAATTCGGAATTTCAGAAGAGGGAAGAGACGGAGAAAAAGTAAACGCATCATTGTGTCAGCGCCACTTTACATCAATGAAATTTTGAGAATTGAAAATTAATCTGTTCATTGAAAATTGAGACTTGAAAATTGAAAATTATTTGGCGGCTTTTGTTTGCTTGAAGATGTCAGCGATTTCATCTATCAAATCGAGCAGCTTCTGTCCGTCCGCCGGATCGACTGATTTTTTTGTCTGTCCTGCTTGCTTGGTCGCCCGCCAGAAGAGATCATGAAGAGCGGGGAACTTCTCAAGATGTTCCGGCTTGAAATAATCTGTCCAAAGGACCCAGAGGTGGTGCTTGACAAGCTCCGCCCGCTCTTCTTTGATGAAAACTGCTCGCCATTTCTGCTCCTCCTCATGGAGACCGGCGTATTTCTTCATAATCTCAAGCACGCTCTCAGCCTCAATCCGCGCCTGCGTCGGATCATAGACGCCGCAGGGCAGATCACAGTGGGCGTAAATCGGCTGTTCGGGAAGAAGACTGAGAAGGCTATTTATTAGTTTCATGTGCACTTAGAATAGTACGATTTTCGTGTCTTGTCAACGTCAGCCGATAGGCAAGATATATGCTATAGTGAGTAGTGTTATGCAGTCAATACAATTTCTTGGTGCCTCGGGTATTGTCACCGGCTCATCTTATTTGGTAACGACTAACGACGCGCAAAAATTTCTTATAGACTGCGGTATGTTTCAGGGAGGTGATGAGATCACGAGACTCAATACACTGCCGCTCACTTTTCGCCCGCAGGATCTCGCAGCAGTCTTTCTGACACACGCCCACCTCGATCATTCAGGCCGGCTCCCCCTCCTGACCAAGAACGGCTACCGGGGCAAAGTCTATATGACAGAGGCAACTGCCAAGCTCATCGAAGTGCTGCTTTTGGATTCCGCCAAGATTGCCAAGGAGGACAAATATGAAACCCTGCTCTACGACGAGGCTGATATTGCGCTGCTTTTGGAACACGTGGAGTATGTCACCTATGACACGCCGTATCGGTTTGGCTCACTTGAGGCAGTATTTCACGACGCCGGGCATATCCTGGGATCGGCAAGTATCGAGCTGCGGGAAAAACAAGGTCAATCGATCATTTTCTCAGGCGACCTTGGAAACACACCCGAAGACATGATCCGGCCCACCGAGTATTTTACAGATGCCGATATTGTCGTTATGGAGTCAACCTACGGAGATGAAAATCACACCGCCGAAGACCCGTCCCAGGTACTTAAAGAGGAAATACAGGCAGTTGAGGCAGATAAGAGTGTGCTTCTCATCCCTGCCTTCTCGCTCGAGCGGACGCAGGAGCTTTTACACCGGATTAATCACCTCAAACGGCAAGGCGCTATCAAGCCGACAACCCAGGTATTTATGGACAGTCCCATGGCAATTCGGGCAACTGAGATCTTCCGCGAGTTTGACAACCTCTACAACCAAGAGCTGACTGAGGATACCAAAGACGGCGATCCGTTTTCCTTCCCGGGTCTTGTGGTCACCGACTCAACCGACAAAAGCAAGGCGATTCTGACTGCCCCAACTCCCAAAGTAATCATCGCCGGCTCCGGCATGATGTCAGGCGGCCGCATCCTGCACCACCTGGCAAATTATATAGCCGATCCCACGACCCGCATTCTCGTGGTTGGTTACCAGTCGGAGGAGACACTCGGACGGGCAATTCTTGAAGGCAAAAAGGCAGTGAAGATCTACCACGAAATGTTTCAGGTCCGCGCCCATGTCCGGGATCTGAAATCGATGAGTTCGCATGCCGACAAAACAAAGCTACTTGCCTGGTTTGCACAGATTAAAGGCGCGAGTGAGCTTTTCCTCACACACGGAGACGAAGAGAAGCGGGAGGCACTCAAAAAGATAATCGCGGCAGCGTACCCTGACCTGCACGTCAGCCTGCCCGCCCGAGGCCAGGCGGTCTCACTTCGCACTTCCTGAGACGCCTGCCAGAGCGTTGGCCAGCTTGTCCGCCCGCTCATTATTCATGTCACCCGCGTGCCCGAGAACTTTGACAAACTGCACATCCAGATTGTTTTCCTGCATTACACGCCTGATGTCTGCAAATATTTCTCTGTTAACCACAATCTTTTCGACCGGTTTGACAAGGTTGAAGAGCGAGATTTGACTATCGGTGTAAAGCCGAATCTTCCTGTAGCCTTCTCCGCTTGCCCACTTAAGGCCGTAATAAATTGCCAGTGCCTCGGCGACATTATTTGTCTGCTTCCCGCCCGTTACGAGACCTACCTCCTCGTGCTTGCCTCGTCCCGAGGACGATCCGCCTCTGGCAGATGATACAAATGCCCAGGCAGCCTTGGCATTGGGCTGGCCATTGTGTCTGGCGGCCCCGTCTGTCCATATCTCCACATCGACGTCCTCTTGGGGATCTGATGTAAAAAGCGATGCCGCAAGATGTGTATTTTCTACCTTAAACTCATCACTTAAAAACATCTTCTTGCACACGGTGCAGAAGTAGTAGGCAGTGTAGTAATATTGTTTCTTTTGCCTATCCGGAGTGTTTTTTGTTTGTCTGACGACAAGTTTGCCTCCACATGTCTTACAACTGGCCATATCAAAATTGAATTATGTTATCTTTGACTTTTGGTGTCACAGTATCGCCCGGCTTTATTTGCCCCTCAATGATTCGCGTCGCTAACTCATCAACCAGCTTTTCATCAATCATCCGCCTGAGCGGCCTGGCACCAAAAACCGGGTCAAAGCCGATCTCGGCAAAGTAAATTGCCAGCTCATCGGTTAGTTTGAGATTGATGCCATTTTCCTCAAGCCGAGCTTTGACTCGCTCCAGCTGCTGCTCGGCAATCTGCAGCACATCCTTGGGTGTCAGACTGTTATACGTAACGATGGCATCCAGCCTATTTAAAAATTCTGGTTTGAAATGCCGGCCGAGTAGACTCATTATTTCTGCCTGCAGATTACCCTGCTTCTTCTCTTGGGCTTCGCGTATCATATCACTTCCCAGATTACTCGTCATAATCACAATGGTGCTGCGAAAATCAACTGTCACACCTTTACTATCGGTAAGCCGCCCCTCGTCCATCAGCTGGAGAAATGTGTTGAAGACCTGCGGATGGGCTTTCTCTATCTCATCAAGGAGTACTACAGAATAGGGCTTGCGCCGGACAGCCTCAGTCAACTGGCCGCCCTCTTCGTGCCCGATATAACCGGGCGGCGCGCCGATAAGCCTGGCCACAGCGTGTGACTCCATGTACTCGGACATATCAATCCTAATCAGCGCATGCTCATCACTAAAGAGGATGCGGGCGAGTGCTTTGGCTGTCTCTGTCTTGCCGACACCGGTGGGCCCTAGAAACAGAAATGTGCCAATCGGCTTATTGGGCTCCGAGAGACCTGATCGGGATCGACGGATGGCCCGCGCGACCATCTCAATCGCTCGCTCCTGCCCAATCACTTGCCCTTTCATCTCGTCTTCAAGTTGCAGCAGGCGCTCAGACTCTGATGCCAGCATGCGCGAGACAGGAATACCTGTCCAGCGGGAAACCACCCGTGCCACGTCATCTGCGTCTACCTCAACCCGCAGTACGCGCTCAACCTCGGGAATAGCAGTCCACTGTCCTTGATATTCTCCAAGCTTTCTCTCCAATTCCGGAATCCTGCCGTACTTGATTTCGGCTGCTTTCTGCAGATTTACCTCACGTTCCGCCTTTTCAAGTTCCACCCGCAGTGCGTCAATCTTGGCGCGCATATCCTGTATTTTTTGGATGAGATCCCGCTGCTGCCCCCATCGCTTTTCCAACGTGCCTGCTTCTGACCGGAGCTGACTTAGCTCTGCCTCACGCTGGGACCGCTTCGCCTTCGCAATCTCTGACTTTTCCCCGCCTGCAACACCCCGCGTAGCCTGGCGGGCAGGCTTCTTCAGCGCCGCCAGCTCTATCTCAATCTGCGTCATGCGGCGCTTCAGCCTGTCAAGCTCCTCGGGCATACTCTCTGTCTCAATCTTGATCGCCGCGGCTGCCTCATCAATCAAATCAATTGCTTTGTCCGGTAGAAAGCGTTGGGGGATATACTGGGCGGAGAGCCGGGCCGAAGCAATGAGCGCGTTATCGGTTATACGGATGCCGTGGTGTAATTCATATTTCTCCTTAATGCCGCGCAGAATTGAGATGGTATCCTCAATTGTCGGCTCGTCTATCATTACCGGCTGGAAGCGACGGGCGAGTGCCGCGTCCTTTTCGATGTATTTTCGGTACTCCGTCACTGTTGTGGCACCGATCATCCGCAGCGAACCGCGAGCCAAGGCGGGTTTGAGCATATTGGCCCCGTCCACCGATCCCTCGGTACTCCCGCCGCCGACCAGTGTGTGAAGCTCGTCAATAAAGACTACGTACTTTCCACTTGATTCCTCGATTGCTTTGATAACTGCCTTTAACCGCTCCTCAAATTCGCCGCGGAATTTGGCGCCCGCCAAAAGCAGGGCAAAATCCAAAACGACGAGAATCTTTTCTCTTAAGGTGGTGGGGACCGATCCGTCAACTATCTTTTGCGCCAGTCCCTCAACAATGGCAGTTTTTCCAACTCCCGGGTCCCCAATAAGTACCGGATTATTCTTACTGCGCCGGGACAAGATCTCCATGACACGGCGGATCTCAGACTCCCGCCCTACAACAGGATCAATTTTGCCTTTACGGGCAAGGTCGGTCAAGTCTATGGTGAATTTTTTCAGGGCCTCCTCGGGCGAGACAGGCTTGAGGAGATTCTCCACTGCGCTATTGTCCATAATAATAAATTATAGCGCATGTTTGTCTCTTTAGCAAATGATTATCTTGAGTGCTAATGTGGCAGACAGTAAAAAGGCACCTCCCTCAAGATGCCTTTTCTACTTCCCAGTCCCTCGGCACACGTCCCCCCGCCACTTCGAGCCCTGCCTGCCCACTTCAGCGGGAGTCTGCCTCTACACAGGCGCCGAAAGCACAAGCATAAACGCTTCAACGATCGTCCTGTAGGTATTCTCTATAAATTCTCTTATTCTCTCCATACTGCCTCCTTTCCCCGGATGGCTAGCGAAAAGTAGGTTACCATCATTTACCGGGCGTAAACATTGATCGTACTGTGCTTGTATTCTCTCTCAAGGTCAAGAGACATCGTATGCTATGGTTAT
>JAKAMH010000017.1 GCA_021813005.1 bacterium | reverse complement strand
CGCTTTTTCCCAAGACTTATAAAAATGAAGTGCAGGTTATTGTTACTGTTCTTTCGGTAGACGGTGAGAATGAGCCGGATATTTTGGCAATCAACGCAGTTTCTGCCGCACTTGCCATCTCGCCGATCCCGTGGAATGGTCCGGTCGGCGCGATCCGCATGGGGCTGGTCAAAGACCCAGAGGGTAATGAAGAGTTTATTTTTAACCCCACTCACTCGGAGATTGAGCTCTCAGAGCTTGATCTCATTGTCTCGCAAAGCCAAGAGAAGACGCTCATGATTGAAGCTGGAGCATTGCAGGTGGGCGAAAGCCAGATGGAAGAGGCGATAAAGCGTGCGCACCAGGAGACGGAAAAGATGACGGCATTCATCGATTCGTTGGCAAAGAAGATTGGCGCCAAGAAAGAGTCCGTATCGCCTGATGTACTTCTCCAGGAGGCAGCCAAAATTGTTGAAAAAGGCTACATGGAGGACATCGACGTGCTGGCCAAGTCCCGTGCCGACAAGGAATCGGGTGGTGACACGGGAGACGAGCTGATCGGACGCATCTATGAGCATGAGCGCGCGGCCAATTCCAATACAGAGCTGGATAGGAAAGTGATTGCCAAAGCGGTTGAATATGTCATGTTTAAACATATTCGAAAAAATGTCCTAACCAAAAAACAGCGTGTTGACGGCCGGAAAATTGATGAAATCCGTCAAATTTCCATGCAGGTATCCCCACTTCCGAGAACTCATGGATCGGCTATTTTCCAGCGCGGCCTGACACAGGCATTGACGGTTGTTACCCTTGGATCACCTCGCATGGAGCAGATTATTGAATCGCCGGAGGGAGAAGAAGTGAAACGCTACATTCACCACTACTCAATGCCGCCGTATTCGGTTGGTGAGGCAGGGCGAGTGGGGACACCGTCCCGTCGTGAGATTGGTCATGGCGCGTTGGCCGAACGGGCGCTTGAGCCTGTTATTCCCCCGCAGAGCAAGTTTCCTTATACCATACGTGTCGTTTCGGAAATCCTTTCGTCCAATGGCTCAACCTCCATGGCCTCAACCTGCGGTTCAACACTCGCCTTAATGGATGCCGGCGTCCCGATTCTAAGCCCGGTAGCCGGAATCTCTGTCGGCATGATGTCAGATGATAAAGATTACGTGTTGCTGACCGATATTTTAGGTCTGGAGGACTTTTCGGGAGACATGGATTTTAAAGTCGCGGGGACAGACACGGGAATTACCGCTATCCAGCTTGACGTTAAGATACCGGGACTGACAGACCAGCAGGTCTCAGAGACCATCGCGCGCGCGCATGATGCCCGTATGATAATTCTTGAGAAAATGCATGCGGTCATTGCCGAGTCACGTGCCAGTGTTTCACAATTTGCGCCAAAGATTGAGGTAGTTCAGATTCCGGTCGATAAGATTGGTGAGGTCATCGGGCCCGGTGGCCGTGTTATAAAAAATATTATTGCCCAGACAGGCGCTACAGTGGATGTTGAGGATGACGGCACAGTTATGGTAAGCGGTGTTGAGGACGAGGCCGTACGGAAGGCAACAGACTGGGTAAAATCTATCACCCGCGAGGTAGTGCCGGGTGAGGCGTTTGAAGGTACTGTGAAGCGCATACTACCGTTTGGCGCCTTTGTGGAATTCCTCCCGGGCAAGGAAGGTATGGTGCATGTTTCAAAGATGGCTAAGGGCTTTGTCAAAAATCCAGAGGACGTGGTAGCAATCGGTGATACTGTGCCGGTGCGCGTGGTTGAGGTAGATGATCAGGGTAGAGTCAATCTTACCATGCTTCCTGAGGGTGAAGAAAACGACAAAGGCGGAAATCGCGGTCCTGAGGAGCGTGGCGGAGGAGAAAAAAAAGTACACTTTGACCGAAACGATAGGGGAGTCGCCGGCCCGCGCCCTGAAAGGCGGGACCATCCGCTCTCCAGACAGTTTCAGAGAGAGCAGAGATCAGGAAAAAAACGCTTCCGCTAACTCTTAGAGACGTCTTCCTTCATTGACAGACCTCGGCCTTCGTGTAGTATCATAAAATTATGGACAATAACCAACCTGCGCCAACCCTTCCGCCGACTACGCCGCCCGTATTGCCGCAACCCGAGCCGATTGATGGGACAACACTTCCGCCTTTTCCCACTCAAACACCCAGCGATAACCGTGTCATGCTTGGGTCTCAAGCAGAATCAGAGAAGAGCCAATCCTACGACCAGATCCGCCGCCTTGGGGAAAAGGTTGAGCAGACAACGCTACCGCAGGATTTAAAACAAAATTTACTTGATCGTATTTCACGTCTGGCTCTGCTTCGCTCCAGTGCGGGTTTTATGAGTGCCAGTTATATATTGGAATATGAGTCAACACAAAACTATATCAACTGGGTCATCGGACTTCCCTGGGATAGAAAAACACAGGATGTCTTGGATCTTGTCAAGGCAAAGCAGATTCTTGACAAGAATCACTACGGTCTTGATGCTATCAAAAGCAGAATTTTAGACTATCTGGCGTCTGTTATTCTCAATCTCCGCAATAACAATAACCGGAATGTCCAGCACGCACCGATTCTCTGTCTGGTGGGACTTGCCGGGACAGGTAAAACGACGCTGGCTGCCTCGATTGCCGAAGCATTGGGGAAGCAGTTTGAACGTATTCCTTTTGGTGGCATGGCTGATTCGAAAGTACTTCGCGGCCAGTCCCGTGCCTTGCCCGATGCAGAACCGGGACATGTAGTAAAAAGGCTGGTGCATGCCAAATCCAAAAATCCGGTTATCCTGCTTGATGAGCTTGATCGCGTGACGGAAAGTTCCCGGGCAGATATCATGGGTGTGTTGATTGAGCTCTTGGATCCGGAACAAAACTTTGCCTTCTCGGATCACTATATTGATTATCCATTTGATCTCTCGAATGTTATTTTTGTCTCAACCGCCAACAACACCAATAATATCTCGACTGCTGTTCTCGACAGGCTCGAGATTATCCAGATGCCGTCTTATACGGATGAGGAAAAGACGGTGATAGCCCAGAAATACCTTTTCCCCAAGGTGAGGCGCCAGACAGGGCTCCTGGATAATCAGCTTGTCATTCAGGACTTTGTCTGGCCCGGGATTATCCGGCCGCTCGGATTTGACTCGGGTATCAGGAGTCTGGAGCGAACTATTGACGGAATCTGCCGTAAGGCTGCCCGGGCAATTGTGGAGGGTCGTATGCAGACGGTCACTATCACCGTTGACAATTTGAAGGAGTTTCTTCCGACTATGTAGCCGGGTTTCTTGAGTCCGAAGCCCAAGAAGCGTATACTGTAGCCTATGAATCAACCAAAACAGACAAACTCGGTTTCCTTTATCCCGTTGAGTGGTGTCGGAGATGTCACCAGGAATATGTACGTCTATGAGTACAACGACGAAATACTTCTCGTTGACTGCGGTCTTGGCTTTGCCAACGAAACAATGGTGGGAGTTGATCTCCTCATCCCTGACATTTCATATCTACTGAAGGCCGACAAGAAAATAGTGGGGCTACTTTTGACGCATGGTCATGAGGACCATATCGGTGCATTGCCGTTCATTTTGCCGCAGCTCCCCGGCAATTTCCCGATTTACGGTTCTCCGTTGACGGCTGCGTTTGCCAACGAGAAGCTTAAGGAGTTTGAGCTTCCGGAGCGGGTAGAGGCGGTACCCTTTGCCTCTGGTGATATCCGTTTAGGGTCGTTCTCGGTGTCATTTGTTCGTATCACTCACTCGATTCCTGACACGACAAATATATTTATCCGTACGCCTGCGGGCAACTTATATCACGGTAGTGATTTTAAGTTTGATTTTACTCCGGCTGACGGTAAGAGGACGGATATCGCAAAGATTGCGTCCTTTGCCAAGGAGGGAATCATGTGTCTCATGTGCGATAGTCTGGGATCGGAAAGGGAGGGATTTTCTCCCTCTGAGGAAGCCTTGTCAAAGAGTTTTCGGCAGATTATGGAAAGCGCGAAAGCGAAGGTGTTTATCACCACCTATTCCTCCAATATATCCCGTCTCAACCAGGCAATTGAGGCAGCTGAGAGCTATGGAAAAAAAATCTGTTTTGTGGGCAGGTCACTGGTTAAGGCCAAGATGATTGGTCAACGTATGGGGTATCTTCGCATGAAGGAGGGGACAGAGATCGAGATGGATGAGCTGCAAAATTTCCCGAGCAATAAGCTCGTGCTCTTTGTAGCCGGGAGCCAGGGTCAGGAAAATTCCGCCTTGACTCGTATCGCGAGTGGTGAGCATCGCGAAGTACATCTTCGGGAACATGATGTGGTCATATTCTCGTCTGATGCAATTCCGGGCAATGAAATATCAGTCAATTCTCTGATAGATACTATCTCAAAGCGCGGTGCTACACCTGTCTACTCGGAGATATCGGAAAATTTTCATGTTTCCGGTCACGGCTCCGAGGGAGACCACAAGCTCATGCTGTCACTGACAAATCCGCGGTTTATCATACCAATCAGTGGTACGTATAGGCACATGGTGGCGTTAAAAGATCTGTCTGAAAAGATGGGGTATTCCCCCAAGCAGAATTTACTTCTTGAAAACGGTCAGGAAGTGGTTTTTTCAGATAACCAGGCAAAACTGGGACGGAAGATTCAGATCCGTAACGTCTACGTTGATGAAATATCCGGTGAAGAAGTTGAACATTATGTGCTTCGAGACAGGGAGCGTCTGGCACACGAGGGAATAGTAGTTATCATGACACAGATTGCCCAGGCAAATGGGGCGCTCGTCGGTCTCCCTGAGGTGATAGCGCGCGGTTTTTCGAGTAAAGACTTCGAGATGCTCCAGAAACTTATGGAGCGTGAGCTGAAGTATCTCTTTGGGGACAAAAAGACACAAGTAACCAATTGGATGCATATCAGAAAGCAAATTGAAAACACGGCCAATAGTCTGATCTATAAAAAATTGCATCGCCGCCCCCTTGTACTTCCTGTAATAATTGAGGTATAACTCGTATAGATGGCTATTTGTCACGCGCAACTTGTGTTATCATTTTTGATACCTCTATAATAGGTATGCGGTTACTGTTCAATGTCATCCTGGTTTTCCAGTCGTAACTAGACCTAGGAAAAGTCATAGATTCTCCGTTGTCTTTGGCAAATTAGGAATGACAAGTTACAGGCTCAGGACATATGGCTAAAAAACGAAGCTACCGCAAACGCGGATTTAAGCTGAAATTAAAGAAAAAGACGGTCTATAACATCTTCGGGATTGGTTTCATTCTGGCGAGCGCTCTTGTGGTGGTAACGTTTTTTCAGCAAGGATCCTCGGCAATGCTTGTTCGCTCCCTGCTTGACAGGAAGTTTGGTGGGCTTGCCTTTATGTTTCCGTTTGTCCTGCTTTTCTTCGGGCTGCTCTTTCTTAAGATGAAACTCTTTTTCTCCAAAGTCAATGTTGCTGTCGGATTTACACTGTTTTTTGTCTCACTTCTGGGACTGATCAAAAGTGGTTCTGTCGGAAAGCAGGAATTTGGGGTTCTTCAGGAAATACTTACTACAACCGGTGCAGATCTCGTGTTTATTGCCGGAGCGATAGTCGGTAATATCGTCTTCTTCGATACCTCAATCGACGAGGTGATTCAGGCAGTTGCAGCCATAGGCAAGGGGAGTGGTCGTCTGGTGCCCAGAAAACTATTTGGCGTGTTTCGTAGGGACAAATCGCTTCTTGACAGGAGTAAGCCAATTACCATCAAGGGGGGTAAGAATGAGGCGTTGACGCCTGTCTCTGCCAAGGACGTGCCGGTAAATGACGGTAAAAAAGAAACGGCCGAGATGCTTTCTGAAAAGCTTGTTAGTAATTCTCTGCCGGGTGTGGGGAGTGGGATCTGGGAATATCCGCCGCTTTCTCTTTTGTCAGATATCAATAACCATAAAGCAGACAGGGGAGATATCAATAAAATTGCCTCGACAATTGAAAGGACGTTGCAGAGCTTCGGGGTTGACGCTCGGGTAGCTGAGGTGAACCTGGGACCGGCAGTGACACAGTATGCGCTTGAGATCGCTCTGGGCACCAAGGTCTCCAAGATTACCTCCCTTGCCAATGATCTGGCTCTGGCTACAGAGGCTCCTACAGGACAGATCAGGATAGAGGCTCCCATACCGGGACGTAATCTCATCGGTATTGAAATTCCCAACCGATCGCTTGAGATCGTATCACTTCGGACAATGCTGGCCTCCTCTGTTATGCAGAAAGGCAGATCAAAACTTACTGTCTCTCTGGGGCTGGATGTTTCAGGCACGCCGGTGGTTGCGGATCTTGCCAAGATGCCACACGTTTTGGTAGCCGGTACTACCGGATCCGGAAAATCCGTGCTGATCAATGCCTTCATCTCATCTCTGCTTTTTCGGGCGTCGCCCAACGAAGTAAAACTAATTTTAATCGATCCAAAACGAGTAGAATTTACGGCTTATAACGGAATCCCTCATCTGTTAACTCCGGTCATTGTGGAGGTTGAGAAGATTCTCTCCAGTCTTAAGTGGGCGATGGGCGAGATGGATCGGCGATACAAACTCTTTGCCGAGCGGGGTGTCCGCAACATCGATTCATACAACGAACTGGCAGGATTTCAAGCGCTTCCGTACATTGTCATCATTATTGATGAGCTTGCGGACCTGATGATGTTTGCTCCGGTGGAGGTGGAAGACGCGATAGCCCGTCTCGCGCAGATGGCACGTGCGACAGGAATTCATCTTGTCGTTGCCACACAGCGTCCGTCGGTTAACGTCATTACCGGTCTGATTAAAGCCAATATTCCCTGCCGTATTGCCTTCAATGTTTCATCCATGATTGATTCACGTGTTATTATTGACATGCCGGGGGCGGAGAAGCTTTTGGGAAGGGGAGATATGCTTTATATCCCACCGGATCAAGCCAAACCAACCCGCATCCAGGGAGCCTTCATATCAGAGAAGGAAGTCAAAACACTCGTCGAGTTTCTCAAATCCAAAAATTTCCCTGTTGAATACACGGATGAGATCTTGACGCAGCCATTGCCACTGAAGAAGGGTGGAGGTGTAGCTGCATCGGCAGACGGGAAAGACGACCAGATTGACGACGCCATCAGAATTGTTTGTCAGTTTAATACCGCATCGGCGTCATTTTTACAGCGGAAACTGTCTGTTGGTTATGCCAGGGCTGCCCGTATGCTTGACCAGCTTGAGGAAATGGGGATTGTGGGACCGGCCGAGGGATCAAAGCCGCGGGATGTTCTGGTCAGAAATGCCGAGGAATATTTTGCCGGGCAGGAGCAGGCGGGGTCGGAAAAATAGTGAGGCAAATTAGTAACATATGATACGTGTCGGAGAGCGCTTGCGGGATGCAAGAATTAAAAAGAATTTATCACTGGACGATGTAGCAAAAGCCACCAAAATTCGTGCTTCTTTCCTTTCAGCCATAGAGAAGGGGGAGTATCGCAAACTTCCTTCATCTGCTTACGCGCAGGGATTTGTCAGTAATTACGCAGAGCATCTTGGTTTCTCCAAAAAAGAAGCTTTGGCTCTCTTTCGGCGGGAATTTGATGAGGAAAAGATCTTCAAGGTGCTTCCCGAAGGCTTTGCCAATAAAGAAAACTTTCCCACGCATAGGCTACGTATTCAGCAAACACTCCTTGTGGTGGTGGGCGTTCTTATCCTTATCGCGGGTTTTCTTGCCTTCCAGTACCGGGATGCATTTATACCTCCTCCTCTGTCGCTCACTTCTCCCAGACAAACGGTGATCAGGTCAACCGAGATTACGGTAAGTGGTAAGACGGATAGCAACGCGGTTGTTTTGATTAACGGTCAAGTGGTAACGGTGGATGAAAACGGGCAGTTTCAAAAGCAAATCGCAGTCTTTCCGGGAAAAACGATGATAGTTGTTACAGCGCGCAATCGATTCGGCAAAGAAACTGTTCTGCAAAAGTCGATTACAATCCAAGAGTAGCCGTCTTACTAATGTATGAGTTCACTCTTCTGACACGATTTCGTCATTGCGAGCGTAGCGAAGCAATCTCAGCCAAAAGATCGCCACGGTCGCCTCAGGCGACCTCGCGATGACGGTGTTATGTTAGAAGTGTGAACAGTTACTTACTAATCTCTTTCTTGACAGCAAACCGTCCTCTAGGATAAGCTTAAGTATACTATGGCGAAGTTTATGTCATCCTGAGCCATGGTGAAGGATCCGCATATGAGATTCTTCCCCCGCTAAGCGGGGTCAGAATGGCACAAGTAAATAATATGGATTCTGTCCAACTTGTTCTGCTCATCGTGATTATTCTCTTGACAATTCTTCTTATTGTCCTTGGTGTCCAGGTATTCTTTATTCTCCGTGATGTCAGGCGCGCACTTGGTAAGGCAAATAAAGTCCTTGACGATGCCGGGTCCATCGCGGAAAGCGTTCAGGCACCTATTACTGCTCTCTCCTCTCTGGCGCTTGGATTTAAGGCGAGCTCCCTATTGGCCGTGGCAAAACTCATCAAATCGGTGATCGGTCATACGAGAGATGAAGACGAGAACTCGAAGCATCACAAAAAAAACTAGTATTCTATGGATGAGAAGAGAAAGCAAAACACATCGGGAGGTTTTCTGCTCGGCGTCATTTTCGGCGTTATTTTAACCCTCCTATTTACCACCAAAAAAGGCAGGCAGGTGCTTCGCATGCTGGCAGACGAAGGTCTGAATAAATTTGCCGATCTTGAGGACTTACTGCAGGAGAAAATACAGCCTGAGACAGACGCGGAAGAAGACGATAACGACTATCTTTCGCCGGATGAGCGGGTAGAGAGTGCTGAGGGGTTGACGGATGAGATGGCTGAAGAAGTCCCCGATAAGCCAAAAAGGGTGGAGCAAGAAGCAAGAAAGGTAACCGAAACAGAAGCGTTTCCCACGGCTACCCCAGCCAAATCTTCAGCCAAACGTTTTTTTCATAAGACCTCCAAGAAATAGACTCACAACCCATACCGCTTGATGTTGACATTCTGTTCCCTTAGTGTTTTCGCAAAATGAGTCTGCCCGGCTCTATCGGTGAAATAGTAGAGATAATTCGTCTCCGGAGCATCAATTACTGCTTTAAGTGAGTCGGTTCCAGGATTTGAGATGGGAGTCGGCGGCAGACCGACATTGGTATATGTATTATATGGTGACGTGGAGGCAATAGACTTGGCGTTACTTGTCAGCTTCGGCCACCAATCGCCCCGGGTGCCAATTGCATACTGTACCGTCGCGTCAATTTGGAGCGGCATACCGATGGAGAGTCGATTGAGCATGACTGATGCAACCAGCGGCCTATCCTGCGGGAGTCTTGCTTCCCGTTCCACCATTGAGGCAAGTATGACGATATCATTCTCACTCCGCGAAACATGTGCCCCCTTTTGTATGGCTTCGTATCTCTTGGCAAAATTATCGGTAAAAAGAGCGACAATATCAGAAATTCCGGCATTTCTTGGTATAAGGTAGGTGTCAGGAAATAAATATCCCTCATGTGCCCGGAGGCTTTCCCGCCAGGATGTCTCATAACCGGGTATGGCTTTTTGAAGTGTGTCGGCAATCTGATCGGCCCTGTACCCCTCGGGGATTGTCACCCAGATGTCAAGACTCCCGTGCGTCAGATTCTCAACAGTCGTTTCTAAATTATAGGAGGGAGATAATTTGAAATCACCTGCCTGAATTTTACCCTCCAAGCCGAGCTTGCGAACCATGATGACAAAGGCAATTTCACTTTTAATAAGGCCATCGGCTTTAAGTGTTCTGGCAATCTCATGCGTCCCCGTACCCTTTGCGATGACGACTACTTTTTGTGTTTTATCATGGCTGTCGACCGGTCCTGTCGCAGTTTTCCACCAAAACACAAGGCCGACGGCAAGACCCAAAACAATCAACATGATAAGCAAACGTTTATTCATGCAGCTTACGCGTAATAGAGAAGCGGGAAGTTAAGTAAGGACTCTTTGGCTTCTTGCAAGTGATAGGCACTTTCACTATATAGTGTATAGAGAATGTCACCTTTCTCAACAGTCTCCCCTATTTTTTTATTGAAATAAATCCCGGATTTTTTTTGCGCAGGCGCTCCCAGTATTTTAGCAACAATTGTCGCATTTTTGACATGCAGTTTTTCAATTTGTCCTGTACCTTTGGCAGCAACCTCAAAGGTATATTTGCCAGGTTTAAGGCGGGAGCTGGTAATATCAGGGTCTCCCTTTTGTGCTTTAATAATTTCTCGCATTTTTACTAACGCGTGCTTGCTTTTGAGAAGGTATTGTGCCCAGTCCCGGCCATTTCCAAACTCTTTTTTTACTTTTTCCTGAACTGAACTCGTGCTGTCTGCCAGGCAGAGGTCAAGAAGGGGTCCGGCAAGACTTAGCGCCTCCCGTTCGAGGTCTTTGGGCCGCTCTGCGTCTTGCTCGAGGACGCGTAGTGCTTCTCTTGCCTCCAGAAGTGGTCCGATACCCCGTCCTCCCGGCTCTGAGGTCTTATGTACAATGACTTTGATTTTAACTTTGAACCTGTCTGCCAGGTACTCAAACTTTCTTTTGATAGTTTCTGCGTCGTCCAGTTTCTCGGCTTTCATATTTTCGCCATAGGGCAAGTCTATGACAATGTGATTGGAACCGAAAGCGATTTTTTTGGCCATGATTGAGACCAGAAATTTATCGAAGCTTTCAAATGAAAGCGGCTTTTCAACTTTAATGAGCGCGTCATCTGCCGGCGCAATATCCACGCTGCCGCCCCAGACAATACACCCCCCCGTCTTCTCGACAATTTTATAGATCTCCTCCTCGGTAAACGTAACGGACGCCAGAACTTCCATGTCATCTGCCGTACCACCCGGTGTCGTGATGGCACGGGATGAGCTCTTGGGAATAGTAAAGCCGGCAGCTGCAATTATCGGTACGACGATCATGGTTGTTCTCGTTCCCGGAACACCTCCAATTGAATGCTTATCGGCGACAATTCCACTGAAGTGAAGTTGTCGGCCTGTCTCGATCATTGCTTTGGTGAGGTAGTAGATCTCTTCGTTGGAAAATCCCTTGGAATAGCCGGAGGCAGCGAAATATGTGGTAAGAACTTCGCCAAACCGTTGATGCGCAATCTCATCCATAATTGCGTAAATCTCTTTGTACGATAGCCTTTTCCCGACAAGCTTTCGTCTGATCCCGTCCAGGGCAAGCGCTTCTTCAGTCATGCTAAAATTAGAAGGATCCTTTGATCTGCTCCCATCCAAACTTCACGGAGTTTTTGATAAAGGTAAGAAGAAAATAGAGCGAAAGATTGATAGCGCGATAGATAGTCGGCCAGATCTTCTTCATGAATATGATAAATTGACTGTCCTGCTGCATAGAAATATGTCTGTCATTCTGATCACTCGCCAAGCGACGCATCCTGCTTGCACCAATATCCCTCGTCGCGCGGCTCCTCAGGATGACATAGTACGACTTACGCAAAACCTGTCATTCTGATCCGCCGGCTGGCGGAGAAGAATCCAGATCCTTGCGCCACCGCTAAAGCTTTAGCGACACGCGGTCGGCATTTAGCCTCAGGATGACAAAAAGCGCGTAAGTCGTAATAGAACGGAGCTGCATGATTTTATTATTTCTCTTTTCAGGTAAAAGAGCAAGTTTTATTTTGACCGCTTTTCTACTCTGGGGCCTTGCAAATCGGTGAGTTTCTGCAGTCTTGATCTGAGAACGAGACGTTTCCAGACCGTGCCGGGCGGCGTGCAGGTAATGACGGTCAGGTAACTATCATCGTAAGCCTGGGCGAGCACGCTCGTGTCTGTCGGGTCAACTACCTGCAGGTCGAATATCTTGTACACATACTGGACGCCAGAGACGGTAACGATAAACGTGTCTCCAATCCTAAGTTTTAAGATATTAGCAAATATTGTCTTGTAATCTTTCGGATTATAGAGTTGAGGTAGTGTGGAATGGCCAAAGATTACTGCGTTACCTTTTTGGGGAGGAATCGCCGTACCGGCGTAGTTTACCAGGTGTTCCGTCAGATCGTTATCCACGGTTGAGACTGAAGCATTTTGGATGTCAAGTCGGGGGATGGTCAGGAAATAGGAGGCTACCTGGGAGGTGATCTGGTCTCCGGGCTGATTATTTTTTACACTGGCCTTGGGAAACCAGTTGTTGGCGTCATTATAGTCCATACCTGAGAGCGTTTGAGTCGTAGCACTGAGAAGACTCTTGATTGAGGCGGGCGTGAGGATGGTGGCCTGCGGTATGGGAGACGCTAGCTGTTCAGCTGCAAATGCCGGCTGCAGATAAAGCTGCCAGGAAATGAGCGGTAGCGAGAAATAGATGAGGAAAAGGAGGCCGCAAAGAGATAAACCCAAGCCGAGAAATCTGATCGTTTTTCGGATATTCCTTCTTTTTTGTTTGACATACACTCTGCTCATCATTGTGTCGATATGTTAATTCTAATATTGCGCTCCTGCCTCGGCAGGATTTTTGGAAGAAGCGGGATGTTGGGGGAGAGCGTGATACTGCTGGAGTTAACCTGTGGCTTTTTATCAAGGATATTCTCGGCCTCATTAAGTGATTTGCCGGTTATCTCCCGGGCAAGCTGTTGGGTATTGAGTTTGGGCAGGAGGCCTGCGTGAACAGTTATCGTGGAGGTGATGTCTGCGTTATCTTTTTGCTTGGTCCCGGAGAAATCATACTTTAGGCTCCCAGACGCGATATCAAGGTCATTATATTGAGATGCAAGAAGCTTGGTGGCAAACTGCGAAAGGTCATCCTTTTTGTAAGCTGCACCAGTAAATGAGACAGTCCCATTGAGGGTAACAGTGCTCGCTTGATCACCCGCAGCCTTGCTGTAGTTGGCTTTGGTGACTGTCTCGTCGACAAAAAAGGGAAAGAGTGTTTGGTCAGACTGGATTTTCTGTCCCAGCACATCCATAGCTCTTTTTTCCAGAGACTTCTTGAGCTTATCCAAAAGCATCGTCCTATCCTTCTCGGAAACCACAGTTACTGTTTTTTTGGTTCCTCCGCTGAAGGCAGAATCGTTCTTGGCAGCAAGAGAGGAATCACCGCTAATAGAAAATGTCGTACCGGAGGGCAGGTTGTAATCGGTTCCAATGTCCTGCGCGGTGACTGTCACCTGCGTTGTGCCAGACTTGATTCCCGAGAAAATATCACCCGAGGATGACGCGACACTGATGGAGTCGTCGAGGGTAAATGCCAATTTATTTGACGTCCCGGAGGTGATGACGGTACCGGCCGCAATTGTCCTGGTTCTACTGGAACTATTGTAAATCGTCACTTTACCTTTTGCTTTGTCTCCCACTTCTTTGCTCCCGGTGGTATTGGCTGATACGCTGCCGTCAAGATCGGCTGTTTCAGTGGTCGCGGCGATGACATTCCGGGAAAAATCACTTGCCGAGCCGGTTGAGAAGGTAACAGGGCGATTAAGCGAAATATTATTTGCTTTGACATAGAGCGTCACAGTGACATGCAATTTAAAGAAATAAAAGAACACGACTGCGAGCAGGACTACTAGTACCAGGGGTACGAGGAGAAATACCTTGCTGAAACGGGAACCTGTGACAAGACGCGGAAGTAGGCCAAACATAACGCGTATCTTTTGAAAAGGTAGAGAGAAGCTCGCAAGAAATGGTAGGCTTCGTGTTCCTCGGGTGGGGTTGTCTGCTATGCCCGCGGAGTCTTCTTTCTCCGAGGTCTCGTTTTGGTTGTGTTCCTCCATAGTTGCGGATTTTTCGATACTTGAAAACCCGAATGCCGCTGCATCTCCCTGGTAAATCGGCTGCTTTGCTTTATTCTGTGGCTCATCAGGCTTGTGCTCCTCGTCTTTTGGTTCTTCCGGCTCAGATTGTGCTTGCCCTGCTTCAATCTCCGCGTCTGTACCGGCAAACCCGAAAGATTCGCCTGTGATTACGCCAACCGGCGACTTTTTGTCCTCCTCTACCGTGCCTTTGCCGAGTTCTTCCTTTGCTTCTTCGTCATCCACGCTGTTTTCTCTGTCAGCGTCCGGCGGAATTACCGGTTGGTCCAAA